>JAZNMD010000154.1:0-20036 GCA_045579385.1 Clostridia bacterium | reverse complement strand
GACTACAAGCTCTATAACGGATATCCGTAGAAAAACAATGAACATTCATTGTTTTTCGCTCAAAGCAAGGCTTTGATAGTAAATTTGCGAAACAAATTTACACGGATTCCGTTGCAACGAGGTCCTCGAAAATTATTTTTTTAAATAATTTTCATAGCAGCAAATATTCTGCTGCTGTGAAATAGCCTAAACAGGCTATTTCGACAGGGGACACTCGTTATAGCAAAAGGAATAAAAATTCAACATATTGTAGAAAAATAGGAACGTTGGATTATTACAATATTTCTTCCAGATGAAAACCTTCTTTGCGTGAAATATGCTCTATCAGCTGAGAAAACATTATATATTCCCCCAAAAAATCACTTTTTTGCTGCAGGTATGCAAATTCCTTTGCTTGTTTAAGGGAGATTTCAAGCTGTTCGATGTCAGCTGCATTTATAGTAAGGGCCGCCCAAATCTTGTGCTTGTTCCATTCGGCTTCTGTTTCCGAAAGAAGTGTGCTTACCTCCTGCCAATTATCAGCACGGGCACTTTCGGTAATGCGTGTGCTGAGGTTTGAAATCTGCTTACCCATTTTTGCCATTCGAAAGGAATGCATACCTATGAAAACACATATTGCCACAAAAGCGGCAATTGCGATGCGAAAAACCTTCATTTTTTACTGGACTCCTTGTCAAAGGGTATTATTATGGTCTCGCCATTTTGTGAGGCGGTCATACAAAAAACAGAGGATGGATTTTGAAAGTTTTTTGCGTCAAGTTGCTTTTTAAGCCACGCTGCGTCGAATCCCAAGCGTTTCAGATTGTTGAGGTTTATGTGCCCATTGTCAATCACAACATAGCTTAAAAGTGCAGGCTCGCTCTCAAGATTTATATCCCCAATATTCACGGGGCGGTTTTGGGTGTTTGGTATAACACTTACATTTCCGTTGGTTTCCATCAATACAAAATCCACATCTGAAAGGCTTGTTGCACCTGTGTTGCGGATGCACTCCATCAAATCATTCAGGTTAAAGCGTTGCTTTTCCATTTCCTTTTGATTTATTTTCCCTTTTTCATAAAAAACGCTGGGAGTACCGAAAAACACTTTTCGTACCTTGAAATTTTTGTATGCACAAAAAGAGATAAGAGCTTCAAGAATAACAAGCAAAAGTATGGCAATCAGGCTGCTTACAAGCGGCTGAGAAGAATCCTGAATGGGGAGTGTCGCAACGTCAGAAATCATTATGGTGACAACAAGCTCCGAGGGCTCAAGCTCGCCTATCTGGCGTTTTCCAAGCACTCTTAGCGTCATAGCTACAAAAAAATACATTATAATTGTCCGCAGAAAGGTTGTAAACATCAAAAAACCTCCATACCTGTAATTAATAATCATAATCGTGGAAACGTCAGAATGACGTTTTAAGCGGAATATATTCCGCTACTTTCAAGCAAAAGGCTTGAAAGCCACATATGATTGCAATAATGTCGGTTTATGAAAACAAAGTTTTCATAACGATTTGCGATATTTCGCAAACTGAAACGCTAATGCGTTTCACCGACCATTATTATAAAAGGATTTCCTCAAAAAGAAAAAATATACACTAAAAAGAAATGGCGTGCATATAATTTTTAAAGAAAGGAGAGATTTGTAGTGGATGGCACAAAAAACACAGGAACAGGCTTATTGATAGTCCAGGTGTCCACAGCAGACCAGTCGCTGCCTATAGCGGGAGTTAATGTAATTGTAACAAAAAATACTCCAAACGGAGAAGAACTTGTAAAAGTTATGCAGACGGGACGTGATGGGAAGACCCCGCCGCTGGCACTCAGTACGCCACCCGCAGAAAATTCACTTACACCCGAGAATTTAGCCGCACGGTTTTACAATTATAATATACGGGTTGATTACCCGGGATTTTATACAATGGAGAATTTGAATGTACCTGTATTTGAAGGGCAGACATCAATTCAACCGTTTGCTCTTATTCCACTGCCTTTAGGGGAGGAGCAGGGAAAGAAGATAAGCGTGGTCGAAGAGGAGCCGGAACTTTAAATGTGAATATAAAAGAAGGTGATTTTTGTGATAGGAAGACCATACATACCATCGACCATAACGGTGCACCTCGGAAGACCCGATTCCGACAGTGAAAATGTGACAGTCAATTTTGCGGATTACATAAAAAATGTGGCATCCAGCGAGATATATCCCACCTGGCCTGAAAATGCAATAAGAGCAAATATATATGCTGAGATTTCCTATGCACTGAACAGAATTTACACCGAATGGTACAGATCGCGAGGATATGATTTTGATATAACAAACTCAACCGCCTTTGACCAATCTTTTGTAAAAAATCGTGATATATTTGAAAATATAAGCATCATAACAGATGAGATTTTTAATGACTATATAAGGCGGCAAGGAAATATAGAACCATTATTTGCGGCATTTTGCGATGGCAGGGAGGTAACTTGTGACGGACTTTCACAGTGGGGAAGCGTGGAGCTTGCCAATCAGGGCTATACACCTTATGAAATTCTTACATATTATTACGGAGACGATATTGAACTTGTCAGGGATGCCCCGATACAAAATATATCAGAGTCCTACCCGGGCACACCTCTTTCGGTGGGAAGCTCCGGACAGGAGGTCCGCACTATACAAACGCAGCTCAACAGAATTTCAAGAGATTATCCGTCAATTCCAAAAATTGCAACAGTTGACGGTGTGTTCGGGGAGCAGACCGAGGCTGCGGTAAGAGAATTTCAAAACATATTTAATCTCACTCAGGATGGCATAATCGGAAAGGCGACCTGGTACAAAATCAAGTATATTTATGTGGCGGTTGCAAATCTTGCAGAGCTTAATTCTGAGGGGATACGACTTGAGGATATACCCAAACAATTTGTTACGGACATCAAGCAAGGAGATACAGGAAACCCCGTCAGGGTGCTTCAGTATTATCTTTCGCTTATTGCTGCCTATAATAATGCTGTTTCTGCCCCTGCTATAGACGGAGTGTTCGGGCAGGCAACATTTTCATCTGTCAGGGAGTTTCAGGGGGCATATGGCTTAGCTCAGACGGGGATTGTAGATGAAGCTACCTGGGATAAGCTCAGCGAGGTTTACCTTGGAATACTTGAAAGCAATCCGCCAAACTTTCAGACAAATGAGCCTGTTCCATATCCGGGCGAGCCGCTTCGTGAAGGCAGCAGCGGCGAGGATGTAAGAGTAATTCAGGAAAGACTTTCATTCATCGCAGATTTTTTTGATAATATCGAAAAGGTTGAGCCGACGGGATATTTTGGTGAGCAGACAGTAAATGCTGTGAATTCCTTTTTGCGTGATGAGGGACTTCCCGAAAAAGGCTTTGTCGGGCCTGGTGCGTGGAAGCTAATTGAGGATACCTATTTTGAACTCAGAAACGGAGATTTAAAAACCGAGGGACAAAACCCTGGTTATTCATTAAATGAGGGGGGAGAATAGATGGAAAGAGAATATTATTCAAGCAGTGACCGCAGAAAAAATATCTATGAGCTTCAGTCGTTTTTGAATTATATTGCAAATTATATAAGCGAAATTCCTACGGTATATCCGGATGGGATTTACGGAAGTGAAACCTCTGTTGCTGTAAGGGCTTTTCAGAAAAAGTACGGACTTTCTCAAAGTGGAGAGACGGATAACGACACATGGGAAGCTATTGTGGAAAGTTATGATGATTTAAAAAGAAAAAATCGCACACCAAACAAGGTGGCGGCGTATCCGATAGAAGTTCCCCATCTTAAGGAGGGGGATAATTTTGAGGAAATATATGTTCTTCAGATAATGCTCCGCAGAATAGCAAAAATTTTTAAGAACATAACAATGCCCGACCTTACGGGAGTGTATGATGAAAAAACCTCAAAAGCAGTGGAAGATTTCAGCCGGCTTTACGGAAGGGAAAGCGGCGGCAAGGTTGACAGAGAGCTTTGGAATATTCTTACCGACACGTACAATGCGTTTACCTATAATGGATAGTCAGTAAAGGTCGCTTGCTGTGATGGTTGACAAGCAGGAAATGGTTTGATAAAATAAATGGCAGTTACGGAGGATGAAATTATGAGAATGAGAAGAAAAAAGCACAGAGAAGAGCGTATGGAAGCGTGCTCTGAGCTTATGATAAAAGATATTTTTGCTTACAACGATGATTTAAGAACGGTATTTAAGCAGGCTGCCCCACTTCATCTGGAAATAGGATGCGGAAAGGGTGGTTTTATAAGTCAGTTGGCAGAGCTTAATCCGGATGTAAATTACATAGCGTTTGAAAAGAATTTTGATGTGTTGGTACTGGCAATGGAAAAGGTTAAGGAAAAAGGTCTTACCAATGTGCGTTTTGCGGCAGGGGATGCATCAATGCTGGAGCAGCTTTCTGAGCAGGAAAGCGTCAGCAGGCTGTATATAAATTTTTGCGACCCGTGGCACAAGTGGGCACACAGAAAAAGACGCCTGACTTATGAAAAATATCTTGCGATGTACAAACGACTGATGGTTAAAAACGGGGAAATACATTTTAAAACCGACAACAAACAGCTTTTTGAATTTTCGCTTAATTCGTTTTCAGATTTTGGTATGAGATTAAAAAACATTACCTTGGATTTGCATGCCAGCAACTTCCAAGGTAATGTAATGACCGAATATGAAAAACTGTTCTCCGAAAAGGGAGCGCCGATATATCGGTGTGAGGCTATTTTCTGTGAGTAAAAAACAAAGGTGTTGCAAAAATCAAACCTGCCATAAGAGCATAGGTTAAAACCAAAGAGATAAATGCAAGAGAAAAATTCTGGCTGGCAACCATTATGGGTTCAAAAAATCTTGCTGCACGGAAAATCCACGAGAACAAGTGAGAGTCAAAGATGACTACGTTAAGAATGCCCATATTTGTCAGGATATACATGGTTGCTGATACCACGATGTAAATACCAAGACTTGTAAAGGTCGGCACAAAATATGACTTTGCACTTGATGATTCATCATAAACCTTTGCCCAGCTGCGATATTCCAAAAACAAAAACAGAATAAGCGAAGATGAATTAAGGAATATCGAAATAAAGAAGTCATTATGTACAGCGTCTCTGATAATCAATGGATTAAATAATAAGGAACACACAATGCTGAATATAAATGTCTTTAAAGTTTCTAAAGCAGACTTTTTAATAAGCATAATAAGCGTCAGTCCTTTCTTTAAAATATAACACAACCAGTATTCTAACACAGGATTTTGAAAAAAGCAAGGGGAAAGATGAACAAAATCGGGAAAATAAAAATAATATAAAAAAATCTCTTGACAAAAATAAAGGGATGTGCTAAAATGGCAAAAGTAAAGCAGAAGGTCCGCTTCTCCCCTCAGCCAAAGGCAAAAGGGCAAAAAATTTGATTTTTTTTGAGTGCGGAGTTTTATGCTTCTGCACTTTTTTTGTGCAAATTATTTTGGAGGTGTTTCAGTATAGCTAAGCAAGAGTTGATGATTAATGAAGAAATCAAAGACAAGGAAGTCCGCCTTATAGGTTCTGACGGCGAACAGCTTGGTGTTGTTTCCAGCAAGGAGGCACAAAAGATTGCTGATGAGCAAAATCTTGACCTGGTTAAGATTGCTCCCCAGGCAAAGCCCCCTGTTTGCAAAATTATGGATTACGGCAAGCACAAGTTTGAAATCGCCAAAAGAGAAAAAGAGGCAAGGAAAAACCAAAAGGTTATCAGTATAAAAGAGGTGCGCTTAAGCCCCAATATCGATGACCACGATTTCAACACCAAAGTTAGCCAGGGAATTAAATTCCTTAAAGCAGGTGACAAGGTTAAGGTTTCAGTCCGCTTCCGTGGACGTGAAATTACTCACAGCGAGGTCGGCAAGGACTTGCTTTTAAAGGTTAAAGAGCAAATGGCCGAGGTTGGTGTTGTTGAAAAGGACATCAAACTTGAAGGCAGAAACATGGCTATGTTTGTATCACCAAAGAAAGCATAAAACTTTGGATTGTTTAAGGACAAAGGCTTTCGAAATTTTATTTATGGAAGGAGAAAGAAAGATGCCAAAAATTAAGACACATAAAGGCTCTGCAAAACGTTTCAGCGTTACAAAGAACGGTAAGATTAAAAGAGGAAAGGCATTCAGAAGCCACATCCTCAACAAGAAAACAACAAAGAGAAAAAGAAAGCTCAGAAAGTGCGGCTATCTTGCAACTGCAAATGCAGCTACAATCAAGCGTATGATTCCTTACAAATAAGGAATTGCAGTGAAGGTAAGATTTTATACTGTTAAAAGCGTACAAGCAAATTGTACAAAACTACTGATTGCGGTGTTACCGTAAAATTGATTAAAACGAAAGGAGTCTTTAGAAATGGCAAGAATTAAAGGTGCTATGCACACCAGAAAAAGACGCAAAAAAATATTGAAATTAGCTAAAGGATACAGAGGCGCAAAGAGCAAGCTCTTCAAAACTGCAAACCAGGCAGTTATGAAGTCACTCAGCTACGCATATCGCGACAGAAAGCAAAAGAAGAGAAACTTCAGACAGCTTTGGATTGCTCGTATAAATGCTGCTGCAAGAATGAATGGCATAAGCTACAGCAAATTTATGAATGGTCTCAAGAACAATGGTATCGAGATCAACAGAAAGATGCTTGCAGAGATTGCGGTATCTGACCCGGCTGCTTTTGCTAAGCTGGTTGAAAAAGTAAAATAGGATTGAAAAAAAGTTATATCGCGCGTGCGCGATATAACTTTTTCGCACATAAAGCACTGTTTGCACCGGGGTTTTGCGGTACAAATATAAATATGGAGAAAAGCTTATGGCTCTTATAATAAAAAGCAAGGACAACAGAAATATAAAGATGGTAAGGCAACTTGCAAAAAAATCCTTCCGCCATGAGACGAGAAAATTTGTGGCTGAGGGAAGAAAGCTTGTTCTGGAGGCAACCGTGTTTGCCCCTGATGACATTTGCTTTGTAGTAATGGATGAGGGCTTTTTCAAAAGAGAAACCGCCGCGGTTCAGAGCATTGAAAAGGTTTGCTCTGATGTTTATGTTGTTCCTGAAAGTGTGTTTAGTAGTATTTCAGACACAGATACGCCCCAGGGGGTGCTGGCTGTTGTCAATATGAGAGAAGAAAAAGAATATAAAGCTGAAAAGCTTAAAGAAGTTCTGGTGCTTGACGGTGTTTCGGAGCCGGGAAATATGGGCACGATAATCCGCACAGCAGAGGCACTTGGGTATGATGCGGTCTATATTATGAAAGGCTCGGCGGATTTATATTCACCCAAAACCGTACGCTCGACCATGGGGTCGGTTTTCCGTATGAACTTCAAACGGGATTGCACGGTCTCTGATATAAGAGAACTGCAGGAGGAAGGCTTTTCACTAATAGCAACCACCCCGTCGGGAGAGGTATCGCTTGAAACCTTTAAGGCTCCTGAAAGGATAGCTGTTGTGATAGGAAACGAAGCGCACGGGGTTTCGGATGAAATACTTAATTTTGCAGATCAAAGAGTGAAGATAACTATGGATGGTATGGCGGAGTCCCTTAATGCAGCGGTTGCATCGGGGATAGTAATGCATTGGCTTAAGGCTTATGGGATTCGTCTCCCTTCGGCTTAAAATGCGATAAAAGTAAGGAATGATTTTATGGAACTTTTATATGAAGTATGGCTGCATACACTCAGTGATTTCGAGCCTGAGACAGCCGCAAAGGCGGCTCCGTTTTTTGACAGAAAGACAACATCCTTTGCATCAGGCGATGTTGAGGCAAGACTGATGGAAGATATCGGTCTGTCGGGAGAATTCTCAAAAAGAATTGCTCAGCCGGAATTTTTTAAACAGGCAAAGGATATAATAGATTATTGTAAAAGAAATGATATACGTATAATAACGCAGGAGTCCAGGGAGTACCCGGACATACTTAAAGAGATAAATCTTCCGCCAAGACTTTTATTTGCCAAGGGTGCACCGCTTAAAAAATCAGATTACATCGGTGTTGCTGTTGTAGGTTGCCGCAAGCCAACAGACCATGGGAAAAGCTTTGCAAGGCTTGTCGGCCAGGATCTTGGTAAAAACAATATAACTGTTATAAGCGGAATGGCAGAAGGAATTGACGGGCAAGCTCATATGGGTGCTTTGGATGCGGGAGGCAGAACGATTGCTGTGCTTGCAGGGAGTGTGGATGTGATTTATCCCAAGTGTCATGAAAAGCTTTACAGACGGATACTTGAAAATGGCGGAACCATTATCTCGGAAAGACCGCCCGGTACGCCTGCAAAGAAATATTTTTATCAGCAACGAAACAGAATAATAACAGGTCTTTCACAAGGGGTTGTGATTGTTGAAGGCAAGCTCGCAAGCGGAACTTCAATTACAGCAAGACTTGCCCTTGAAGAAAACAGAGATGTTTTTGCGGTGCCAAACAGCCCTATGCTGTGGCAGGCTGAGCTCCCCAACAAACTTATTGCCGAGGGGGCAACGATTGTTAACAGGGAAAATGTCCCTGCTTTATATTACAAAGATATAAGGCCTGACCTGGTTATCGAAAAGACAGAAGATTTACCTCAAAAAAACGAAACAAAAATAAAGTCTGTTACAGATGACGAAAGAATAATTAAATATATCAGTGATGCAGGCGGCGTTGCCGGAATTGAAATGCTTGCAGAGGCTCTTGATATGGGTCTTAACGTGCTTTCGGCCAGGCTTACAATTTTATGCATAAAAGGAAAGCTGCGTCAGGAAAGCGGAAACAGATATGTTTTGACTAAGCAGATAAGGAAAGGGTAAGAAAATGGCAAAAGCAACAGGCAAAGAAACCAAACAGAAGAAAAACCTGGTAATTGTGGAGTCTCCTGCCAAAGCCAAGACGATAAAAAAATATCTTGGCTCAAGGTATGAGGTTACAGCATCTATGGGACATCTCAGGGATTTACCCAAAAGCCAGTTGGGTGTCGATATTGAAAATGATTTCGACCCAAAATATATAACAATAAGGGGGAAAGGAGACCTGATTTCAGGTCTTAAAAAGGAAGCCAAGAATTCTGCGAAGATTTTTCTTGCAACTGACCCAGACCGTGAAGGAGAGGCTATTTCGTGGCATTTAGCGAGCCTTTTGAATATTGACCCAAAAACAGATTGCCGGATTGCGTTCAATGAAATTACAAAGAATGCGGTTAAGGAAGCTATATCGGCTCCCCGTTCGATTGATACTGATTTGGTTGATGCACAGCAGGCAAGACGTGTACTTGACAGAATAGTTGGATATCAGCTCAGCCCTCTGCTTTGGAAAAAGGTAAAAAAAGGACTCAGCGCAGGGCGTGTGCAGTCTGTGGCGACAAGAATTATTGTTCAGCGTGAACGTGAAATTGAGGCATTTAAAGAAGAAGAATACTGGACGATAGACGCAAAGCTGACAAACACCGCAGGCAAGCTGCCATTTGTGGCGAAGTTTTATGGTAAAACATCAAAAAGTAAAATGAAACTGCCTGATGAAAGTACTGCAAAGAGTGTTTTAAATGAGCTGAAAGAAGTGGATTATGTAGTTGACAGCGTGAATTATGGCGAAAAGAAAAGATTTACTGCACCACCATTCACCACAAGTACGCTTCAGCAGGAGGCAGCACGAAAGCTGGGATTCACTTCAAAGCGGACTATGGCAACAGCTCAGCAACTCTATGAGGGGATTGACATCAAAGGTAGCGGAAGTGTGGGTCTTATTACTTATATGAGAACGGACTCGCTTCGTATCTCAACAGAAGCGATTTACGAATGCAGGGATTATATCTCTTCAAATTTTGGGGAAGGATATGTCCCCCCAAAGCCTAAATTTTATAAATCAAAGGGAAATGCACAGGATGCCCACGAAGCAATCAGACCGACATCAATGCTGTATAATCCTGAAAAAATAAAAGATTCCTTAAAATCTGACCAATACAAGCTTTATAAGCTTATCTGGAGCAGATTTGTAGCAAGTCAGATGCCTGATGCTGTTTTTGATACTGTTCAGGCAGATATAAAGGCTGGCAAGTATGTTTTAAAGGCAAGCGGCTCCAATGTGAAGTTTGACGGATTTATGGCGGCTTACGTCGAAGGACAGGATTTTGCAGAAGAAAAAGAAGGAAAGGTTCCCAAAATTGAGGCAGGGCAAAAGCTTTTGCTTAAAACACTGGAGGAAAAACAGCACTTCACTCAACCGCCTGCAAGATATACAGAGGCTTCTCTTATCAAAACGATGGAGGAGGTCGGCATAGGCAGACCGAGTACTTATGCACCAACCATTACCACAATTACCGGACGTGGCTATGTAGCAAGGGATGGGAAATCTTTGTATCCGACAGAACTTGGATCTGTTGTGACTGAGCTGATGGAAGAACATTTTGCAAACATTGTGGATATTGAATTTACCGCCAATATGGAGAAAAAGTTGGATAGCGTGGAAAGCGGAAGCAAACAATGGAAAGATATCATCAGAGATTTTTACACACCGTTTTCCAAAACACTTGCTGAGGCAGAGGAAGAAATAGGCAAAATCACTGTTCAGGACGAGGTTTCAGAAGTGCCTTGCGAAAAATGCGGAAGAATGATGGTCTTTAAACAAGGCAGATTCGGAAAGTTCCTCGCTTGTCCTGGATATCCGGAGTGTAAAAACACAAAATCTATTGCTGAAGAAATTGATGCTCCTTGCCCGAATTGCGGTGGCAAGGTTGAAACAAGGAAGTCAAGGAAAGGTGTAAAGTATTACACCTGCCAAAACGGAACAGACTGTCTGCTGTCGTGGGATGAGCCGACAAAGCTTAAATGCCCTGAATGTGGCGGTGCAATTATGAAGAAAAGACCTTATCGCGGCAGAGGTCCTATTAAGTATGTATGTTTTAATGAAAATTGTAAGTTTGAAGAAATTATGAACAAGAGTAAATTGAAGTAAAACAGAGGGGTTGTTGAAAACGTTTTGTTTTTTAACAACCCTTGATTTTTTTATGCAATTTTCACAAAAATCAAGGTGGCAAGTCTAAAAAGTCGAAAAATTACTATAAAAATATAAAAAATTTGTAAAAAACCTACAAAAAACTTGCTTTTTTTATAAAAAAGAGATATAATATTTTAAAATGGGTGTTTGTCTTTAGAATTATCGTGTAAATTTTAGATATGGAGGAGATTGTATGCAGAGCCGGATGTTTCAAAATGCTTGCAACCAATTGAGAAAGGATATTCACAGAAAGATTGGTATTATGGATGAGCATGGTTACATACTTGCGTGTAGCGATGAATCAAAGGTTGGATACCAGAAAGAGACAGCTGCTGTTTATTTTGAAATGAATAATGATGATTTTGTGAGTGGCGGATTTATATTCCGCAGAATGGAGACTTACAACAAGGATGTATATATTGTATTTTGTGAAGGCGATGACGAGCTCGCACGTGGATATGCTTCGTTCTTATCGGTTCATTTTAAAACCGTTAAACAGTATTATGACGAGAAGTATGACCGCAACAGCTTTATAAAGAATATAATTCTTGACAATATTCTGCCAAGCGACGTGCTTTATAAAACACGTGAGCTTAAGCTTTCGGTTGAGGGCAGGCGAATTGTTTATCTTGTTCGTTCGAAGAGAACGGTAGATGCTTCTATGGTGGATATTCTGCAAAACATATTTCCTGATTCAACACGCGATTTTGTTGTGCGTATAGATGACCGTGATGTAGCAGTAGTCTGCGAGATTAAAGAAGATTATGATATGGAAGAAATGCTCAAGCTCGCTCAGGAAATCCACGATACAATCACAACAGAGGCGATGGTTAAGGTTACGGTAGGTGTTTCCACCGTAATTGAAACAATACAGGAGCTTGCCCGTGCTTATCGTGAAGCGAGAATTGCTCTTGAAGTCGGCAAGGTTTTTGATACAGAAAAAAGCATAATCAGCTATGACAATCTGGGTATAGGCAGACTTATATATCAGCTTCCGACAACCCTTTGCGAGTTGTTCCTTAACGAGGTTTTCAAAAAGGATTCTATTTCTGTGTTGGATAGCGAGACTATTTATACTATTCAGAAGTTCTTTGAAAACAGCCTTAATGTTTCAGAAACTTCAAGAAAGCTTTTTGTTCACAGGAACACCTTGGTTTATCGTCTGGATAAGATTAAAAAGCTGATAGGCCTTGACTTGCGTGAATTTGACGATGCAATCATATTTAAGGTTGCAATGATGGTTAATAAATATTTGAATTCAGAGCCAACCAGATTGTAAAATTCTGAAGGCGGAAAGGCTGTTATTATGATAGAGTTCAAGAATGTGTGTAAAACCTACGAGGATGTAGGTGTTCGTGCACTTGATAATGTTTCGTTCTTTATTGACAAAGGCGAGTTTGTATTTCTTGTAGGCCCGTCAGGTGCAGGTAAATCCACACTTACCAAACTGCTTATCAGGGAAGAAGAAGCAAATAGCGGTGAAATAATAATTAATGGATTTGATGTAAAAAATCTTCCCAAAAACAAAATTCCTTACCTGAGAAGAAGCATAGGGATGGTTTTTCAGGATTTTAGATTGCTTCCCAATAAAACGGTGTACGAGAATGTGGCTTTTGCTATGCAGGTAATAGGAGCGTCACGTAGCGAAATCAGGCGGAATGTCCCCAATGTATTGTCTTTGGTGGGTCTTGCACACAAGGCAAGAGTAAAGCCCAGCCAGCTTTCAGGCGGGGAACAGCAAAGAGTGTCACTTGCACGTGCCCTTGTTAACAAGCCACCCGTTATTATAGCGGACGAGCCAACGGGAAATCTTGACCCTGATACTGCAAACGAGATAATGCAGCTTCTGTGTGAAATTAACAAGCGCGGGACAACAATGATTGTGGCA
This sequence comes from Clostridia bacterium, assembly GCA_045579385.1. Classification (GTDB taxonomy): domain Bacteria; phylum Bacillota; class Clostridia; order Monoglobales; family Monoglobaceae; genus SIG440. The sequence continues at coordinate 7,194 of JAZNMD010000154.1, read as the reverse complement.
ACTCACGCAAAAAATTTTGTGGATGATATGCAAAAACGAGTTCTTGCCATAGAAAACGGCGTTCTGGTAAGAGACGAAGAGGAAGGAACATACGGCTATGATATTTAGAAATATAAAGTACTTTGTTATGCAAGGCGTAAAAGGTCTGATTTCTAACAGCCTTATGACCCTGGCATCAATCGGTATTGTTGTTGCAAGTCTGGTGCTTTTTGGTGTGTTCGTTCTGCTTGGGATGAATATCAATACCGTGGGCGACCAGATTGAAAGGCAATGCGAAATCAATGTTTATATGCCAAACAGTATGAGCCGTGACAATGTCCGTGCTATAGGTAGTCAGCTTAATGAGATTGAATATGTTAAAGAAGCTCAGCTTTACACCAAGGAAGAAAGACTTCAGAACTACAAAGAGGGAATTAATCACGACCAGGCTGCGGTTATAACAACGCTTGAGGCGGACAACCCTTTGCGTGATGCTTACGTTCTTTCTTTGACGGATGTTCGCAAGGCAAACGAGGTTGCAGCGGCTGCTGCAAAAATAGAGGGCGTTGAAGAAGTTACAAACAGACAGGATCTCATAAAGACAATCCTTTCTATTACAAATGCAATCAAGCATATAAGTATATGGCTTCTTATAATACTTGCGGTAATTTCAATATTTATAATTTCGAATACAATAAAACTTGGAATGTTTGCAAGACGTAAAGAGATAAATATTATGAAGTTTGTCGGTGCAACCGACTGGTTCATAAGATGGCCATTTGCGATAGAGGGAATGCTCCTTGGAGCAGTAGGTGCAGTAGTGGCAGCCATTATCGTTATGTTTGGATACGGCTCCGTATTTGGCACAATTCAGGAGTTTATGGGAAATATAAAGCTCCTGGCTGCCGGAGATGTTGCCAATGTGGTAATCTGGGGCTTTTTGGTCATGGGTATGGGAATTGGCATGGCAGGAAGTGCTATGTCAATAAGAAAACACTTGCACGTATAATAATGGTCGGCAAAACGCATTAGCGTTTCAGTTCGCGATATTTCGCAAATCGTTATGAAAACTTTGTTTTCATAAACCGACATTATTGCAATCATATGTAGCTTTCAAGCCTTTTGCTTGAAAGGAGCGGAAGGTATTCGGATTAAAACGTCATTCTGACGTTTCCGCGATTATGATTATAGACTAAGTTTGGAGGGATTGGCTTTGAACAAAAAGGTTGTAAGATTTATATCACTTGTCATTGCTATTATCTTTGTGTTTGCCATGGTTGGTTCAGTTTTGATTGAGTTAGCATATGCCGAGACAACTCAACAAAAAATAAATAAGGCTGAGCAAAGTAAAAAGGAAGCTCAGCAAAAGCTGGATCAGGCAAGAGACAAAAAGGAAAAATCGCTTGCTGCCAAGGAACTCCTTGAAAAGCAGGCAGGTGAACTTCAGGCTAAAATAAATACGCTGAATGATACTATTGAAAAAACAACCGCAAGTCTTGATATTGAGGAAAAAAAGCTTGCCGAGGCAACTGAACGTGCAAATGCCAAATATGATATATTTAAGGAACGTTTCAGGATTATGTGTGAGCATGGCGATGTCAGCTATCTTGAGATGTTGTTTTCGGCAAAAAGCTTCGGCGATTTTGTAGATAAGGCTGAAATCGTAAAAGAAATTTCGAGATACGACAAGGCTGTATTTGATGAGATGGATGCAGCAAGACAGCAGATAGAGCTTTCAAGGAATGAAATTCTTAAATTAAAGGAAACGCAGGAAGCGTCGGCAAATGACTTGAAATCCCAGAAAGCTGCTCTTGTTCAGAAACAACAGGAGCAAGCGGCTTACATAAGAGAGCTTGAAAAAGATACAGCAGCTTACCAGAGGATAATTGATGAAGCAGATGCTGCGATGGCAAGCTTAAGAGCTTCGCTTTCTTCATCACTCAGCTCGTCTTCGGGCGGAAGAGCCTACGTTGGTGGTGAGTTTGCCTGGCCTACGCCAAGCTGTCATTACATAACTTCAAATTTTTCCCCAAGACGCAAAAATCCCGTTACAGGAATTTATAAAAGACATACGGGGACTGATATAGGTGCGGCTTATGGCGCATCTGTTGTTGCGGCAAACTCAGGAACTGTGACTCTGGCAGGCTGGAATTCAGGTTACGGAAACTGTATAGTAATTGACCACGGAGGCGGCAAGGCAACTCTTTATGCTCATTTAAGCGCATATGCTGTGTCAAAGGGGCAAACTGTTACAAAGGGTCAGCATATAGGTTCGGTTGGTTCTACGGGTAACTCAACAGGCCCGCATCTGCACTTTGAAGTTCTGATAAACGGAGTAGCAGTTGACCCGATGCAATATTTTAATTGATTTTGAAGTGAATAATACTCGATTGTTTGCATATATATATGAAAACGATTGCTTATGGCAGAAAGGTCAGCGATTATGTATATTAAAAGATGGGTTTTGATTGTGGGGTCCATATGCATCATTCTGGCAACTACTGTGGGCACGATGATGTGGGTTAATCCGTTTGGTGCACTGCAGTTTGGGTCCTTGTTAAAGTTTAATGCTGTTGTGGATGTTCTTGAAAGATACTACTATGAGGATATTGATGACGAAAAAATGCTGGATGGTGCCCTTATGGGTGTGGCTCTCAGTGCAGAAGACCCTTATACAGTTTATATGAATAAAGATACTGCTGAAAGCTTTATGGAAAGTATTGAGTCCGACGACTATACAGGCGTTGGACTTTATATCAGTAATGACACTTCTGATAATAGTGTTACCGTGGTGTCGCCCCTTTCAGGTTCTCCTGCTGAGGCAGCAGGGATAGTTTCCGGCGACAAAATATTAAAAGTCGACGGAAATCCCGTGTTTGGGGAGGATATTGATGCAGTTGCAGCTCAGATGAAAGGCGCCGAGGGAACAAAGGTAAAGCTTGAGATACTTAAAAAGTCTACAGGGGAGACTGTTCAGATTGAACTCATTCGGGCGACGATAAAGAGAGAAACTGTATCTTCAGAAATGCTTGAAAATAATGTGGGATATATTGAAATTACTCAGTTTGGGGTAAACACAGCTACAGAATTTGTAGATCACTTCAACCAGCTTGTTGAAAAAGGAATAAAACGACTGGTTATCGACCTTCGCAATAATCCCGGCGGATATATGGAAATCGCAGTTGAAATTGCTGATTGCTTTATTGATGAGGGCGAAATAGTATACACTCTTAACAAGGATGGCAAAAAACGGAGCTATGAAGCAACAAAAGGGGCATCAGAGATTCCAATGACAATTCTTGTAAATGAAGGTACCGCCAGTGCCAGTGAGATTTTTGCAGGTGCAATGAAGGACTACGACAGAGCTGAAATTGTCGGAGAAAAAACTTACGGTAAGGGCGTCACACAAATACCATATCAGTTTTATGACGGAAGTATCCTTAAGATAACAGACTCAAGATATTACACACCAAAAGGCGTATGTATAGATAAAGAGGGTATTCAGCCTGATGTAACCGTGGATATGAGCGAAGAGGAATATTACAGCCTGACAGAGCCTTCGCTTGAAGACGATGCACAGCTTAAAAAGGCTGTGGAAGTGCTCTTAGCGGATTAAAATTAATCGGGGCGGCTCAAATCCCAAAGGGTAATTCAGACAGGGAGGAATTTGTGATTATAGGACTTGTGTCAGAACCAAAGGACTACACAAGAAAAATTTTAATTAAAGGACTTTTAGGGATAGAAATAAGGGATAGGATAATAAGTGAGCAAAATCCTTTTGAACTGGAAGTTGGCATATTGCCGTTTTCAAAAAAGCGTATGGACAGAATGTCTCCACAAAGATTTACCGACAAAATATTAAAAGTAAAAAAAAGGCTCATTAAACACGGAGCGGAAAAGGTTATTATCTCACGCAAAATCAAAAACCTTTGTGAAGCAAAGGGTATTAGAATAAATGAGCTTTCTGATGTTGACGGGAAAAAATTATTTTTGAGGCTTATTCCGTTTTGTCTAAGGGAAATTACAAAAAAGTGTGGAATAGATTTAATGAGCAAGCCTGTTTGCATAAGGGATACGGAAATGGATAGAATAAGTGAGTATCTTATGCGGGCGCTGTGCTTTGATGTAAAGAATCTTATCGTTTGTACAAAAAATACAGAGCGTGCTTATGCAGTTTGCGAAGCATTTTATGACGAAACGGGTTTTTGGGTGCACGTGGCAGACGATGCTTTCTGTAGTGCCGCAATTACTATTGATGTGGACAATGCACTTCTTTCGGTAGGGCGGGAACTTTGTATCTGTGAGGCGGAATTCGGATATGAGCTCGAGGGGTATGATGCAAGTCATACTGATCTGGCGGTCTGTTTGTCCGATATTTCTGTCGGGAAAGCGGAATGGGTGTTTAACTACAAAAGCGTGTTAAGGTAGCATTCTGCCTGCAAAAACAACGAATTTTAGCACATCAAAATTTGCAGTTGACTTTGCAGGAAGATTGGTATATAATATACAGATTGTATGAAGACTTTTAATTGCTTTATCGGCTCACGGTAAAGCTACTGACCCGATGGTTTACTATTCGTGGGCGGGAGGTTTATTTAAATGGAAAACAAACAAATTATGCTGACAGATGAGGGACTTTTAAAGCTTGAACAGGAGCTTGAAATGCTTAAAACTCAAAAGAGGCAGGAAGTAGCCGAAAAAATCAAGGTGGCAAGAGGCTTCGGAGATTTGTCGGAAAATTCCGAATATGATGCCGCAAAAGAGGAACAGGCTCAGGTTGAGGCAAGAATTGTCCATATTGAAAATATGCTGAAAAATGCTAAAGTTATCGACCAGGAGGATATTGATCTTACAAAGGTTGGTATCGGTACAAAGGTTAAGATTTATGATGAGGAATTCGAGGAAGAGCTTGAATACAGCATCGTTGGCTCTACTGAAGCAGATCCCGATTTGTGTAAAATTTCGGATGAATCGCCTGTCGGAAGAGCATTGATTGGCAGATGCGTCGGAGAAGTGGTCGACATTGACACTCCGGGTGGAATTGTAAAATTCAAAATACTGGATATAACCAAATAAGAAAAGTAGGGGAGAAAACCGTGAACGAAAACAACACACAAAACGAACAGTTTAAAGGGCAGGATGTTGGCGAACTTGTAAAGGTACGTCGCGAAAAGCTTGCACAGCTTCAGGCAGAAGGCGAAAACCCATTTGATATTACCACTTATAACCAGGAATATCACACAAATGATATCATAGATAACTTTGATGAGATGGAAGGCAAAGAGGTAAGCATTGCGGGAAGACTTATGTCAAAGCGTGTTATGGGTAAGGCATCCTTCTTTGATCTTCGTGACAGAGAAGGCAAGGTTCAGCTTTATGTTACCCGTGACGATATGGGCGAAGAGGTTTATAAAAAGTTTAAAAAACTTGACATCGGAGATCTGGTTGGTGTAACAGGCTTGGTATTCAAAACTCAGAAAGGCGAGATTTCGGTAAGAACAAACGGATATACACTTCTTTCCAAATCACTTCTTCCGCTTCCTGAAAAGTTCCATGGCATGACCAATACGGACTTAAGATACAGACAGCGTTATATTGACCTTATTATGAACGAAGATGTTAAAGATACATTTATCAAGCGTTCAAAAATAATAGCGGCAATCCGCAAGTACTTAGATGCACAGGACTTTATTGAGGTTGAAACACCTATGCTGGTTTCAAATGCAGGGGGTGCTGCGGCAAGACCTTTTGAAACACATTTCAACGCATTGGGCGAAGATTTCAAGCTGCGTATTTCACTTGAACTTTACTTAAAGAGACTTATCGTAGGCGGACTTGAACGAGTTTATGAAATCGGCAGGGTTTTCCGTAACGAAGGCCTTGATACCCGCCATAATCCTGAATTTACTTTGATGGAACTTTACCAGGCTTACACAGATTACCACGGTATGATGGAACTTACCGAAAATCTTTATCGCCATATTGCACAGGAAGTTCTTGGAACAACCAAAATTTCTTACAATGGCATTGAAATGGATCTTGGTAAACCTTTTGAAAGAATTACAATGGTTGATGCTGTTAGAAAATATTCAGGCGTTGACTTTAACGAAATCAAAGATCTTGAAGCTGCCCGCAAAGCTGCGGACGAGAATCATATTGAATATGAAGCACATCACAAAAAGGGCGATATTCTTAACAGCTTTTTCGAGGCTTTTGTTGAAGAACATCTTATTCAGCCAACCTTTGTAATGGATCATCCTATCGAGATTTCGCCGCTTACAAAGAAAAAGCCTGAAAATCCCGAGTATGTTGAACGTTTTGAGTTCTTTATGAATGGCTGGGAAATGGCAAATGCTTATTCAGAGCTTAATGACCCAATTGACCAGAGAGAAAGATTCAAGGCCCAGGAAGAACTTCTGGCCCTTGGCGACAAGGAAGCAAATACCACGGACGAAGACTTTATGAAGGCTCTTGAAATAGGTATGCCACCAACGGGCGGTATAGGTTTCGGTATCGACAGAATGACTATGCTCCTCACGGATTCTGTAGCAATCCGCGATGTACTGTTGTTCCCAACAATGAAGCCGCTTGATAAATAAACCCAGTGTTTATGCGGGTTTGAGGGTGTTGGATGGTAAAATTTACGCCCAATTTACGCCCAAAATTTAATAACTTATACAAAGATTTATGCAAGAATTAATCCCCAAAGTGAAAGCAATCTCGCTTTGGGGATTGTTTTGTGTGTATATTAAGGACAACTACCGGTAACGATACTTCGCAACTTTAAAAGAACGGTTATAATCATAATCGTGGAAACGTCAGAATGACGTTTTAAGCGGAATACATTCCGCTACTTTCAAGCAAGATGCTTGAAAGCCACGCATGATTGCAATAATGTCGGTTTATGAAAACAAAGTTTTCATAATGGCTTGCGATATTTCGCAAACGGAAACGCTAATGCGTTTTGCCGACCATTATTATAATGAATGTATCTTAGGGAAAAACGAAAAATTCGTTTTTTCCTGCCAAATGTTATATTTGGCAGGAAAATTGTAAAACAATTTCCCGATACTTCATTCAAAATAGGTTCTTGAAAGTTACTTTTCATAAAAGCAACTTTCTTAGCCGCAATAAAGCGTTATCAAAACATTGATTGCATCAATGTTTTGATAAAGAACCGTCGTTATACTGTATCTGTTAGGAGTGATTGAGATT
>JAZNMD010000153.1:0-2738 GCA_045579385.1 Clostridia bacterium | reverse complement strand
AGCAGTATTGAGGATGCGGTAAAGTGCGCCCGTGACAGCTATGCTGACGAAGATGTTTTTGTGATTGGCGGTGCCGCAGTTTATGAGGAAATGGAGCCACTTTGCGATGAAGCTTACATCACAAAAATTGATAAGGAATATGAAGCAGATAAGTTTTTGGTTAGTCTTGACAAACTTTCTGAATGGAGGATTGCTTCAGAGGAGATGTTAAAGACCGAAAAAGGTATATATATTACTTTTACAAAATATGTAAGAGAAGGATAAGGAGAAAAAGCCCCGTGGGGGCTTTTATCGGTGCTTATGATAGAAGTTGAAAATCTTACCAAGGTTTATAAAATGTATAAAAACCCGGGAGAAAGGGTAAAGGAAGCTCTTTTTCCAAAGCGTTACGAGAATAAAATACGTGATTTCTACGCACTTAAGGGGGTTTCTTTTTCGGTTGAAAAAGGCGAAACCGTGGGCATCATAGGGAAAAACGGGTCAGGAAAGTCAACGCTTTTAAAGCTTTTGACCGGTGTCATCAGCGAGACCTCTGGGAAAAAGGTTATGGATGGCTCTGTTGCGGCTCTTTTGGAGCTGGGGGCAGGTTTCAATGCGGAATATTCGGGCATTGAAAACATATACTTAAATGGCTTGATTATGGGTATACCAAAGGAACAAATGAAAGAGAAGGTTGATGAAATCTGCGAGTTTGCTGAAATCGGAGATTTTATAAATCAACCCGTAAAAAACTATTCAAGCGGTATGTTTGTGCGGCTTGCTTTTGCTGTTGCCATCAATACCGACCCTGATATTTTGATTGTGGATGAAGCGCTTGCTGTGGGTGATTACAGATTTCAGGCAAAGTGCTATAACAAGTTTGAGGAAATGAAAAACAGAGGAAAAACTATTCTGTTTGTAAGTCACGATATTGACGCTGTAAGACGCTTCTGTACCCGTGCAATCTGGCTGGATAACGGTAAGGTTGTTATGGACGGTGACGTAAACAGCGTTTCTTCAAAGTATATGGAATTTATAACAAGCAACGAGACCGACGCGATGGCGGTTATAAACAAGCAGAAAAAGGAAAAAGAACTTGTGGTCGAAAAGGAATTCAACCCCATCAACCGTTTTGGCTGTGATATAGGCACGGTCAAAAGCGTTCGCGTGCTTAAAGGAGGCGTCGAGTCGGAGGTCTTTAATTCGGGAGAGGAAGTAACAGTTGAGGCATTGGTGGATATCCCCGACGGAGCAGACCTTGAAAGCACAGGCCTTGCAATTTCGATAAAGGACAAAAGTGGCACAGATTTGGCTGTTTTTGCTTTACATGATTACGATATGAGATTTAAAAATACGGGCAAAAATATAGTGACATTTAAATTCAATGCATATTTAAACAGCGGAGAATATACACTTACAACGGGTCTTGAAAACAGAGAAACCTTCCCAATCAGCTACTTTGATTATATTGAAGGTTCGGCATATATAAAAATTCTGACGGAACGTGAATACTTTGGTGTTTTAAAAGAACCGGCAGAAATTGTGATAGGATGATTCGGCTATGGAGAATAATTTTCAGAACCAAAATGAGTTAGGGGACACTAACCCAACCAATTTCAAAGAAGCTCTTGAAAAGATAAAAAGTCTTGAAGAGCGTATAGAAGCGGACCGCAATGCCATTATGCAAATTCAGTTTGAGGCAAAACAGCACAAGCAGGAGGAGCTTGACCTGCACGATACCTATGTATGGCGGACGGGTCTTAAAATTGAAAAGCTTTTACAAAGAACGGGACTTGCTTTTGCCCGTTCACTTCTTGAGATTGCAGATTATAAGCGTGTGGGACTTGCGGTAACGCTGGGGAAAGGTCTTAATGAAGGTCTTAACAGAGAGAATGTGGAACGTCACAAGGCACGCAAGATAAAGCTTTGCAGGCAGAAGTTCCTGAGATACAAAAAAATGCGTGAGGCAGATGTGCCTTGCAACGTGGAGTCATTTTCTGTTCCAAAAAAAGAGGGGCTTGTATCGGTGGTGCTGCCCGTATATAATGGAGGCAGCGTCCTGGAAAGCTCAATAAAAAGTGTTTTGGAGCAGACATATAAAAACATCGAGCTTATCATAGTAAACGATGGGTCTACCGATAAAAGCCTTGATGTAATTAAAGAATTCGCAAAAACTGACAGTCGCATAAAAGTGATTGACCAGGAAAATAAAAAGCTTCCCACAGCACTTTCGACAGGTTTCAGATATGCCGAGGGAGAATTTCTGACCTGGACCTCAGCAGATAACATTATGCTGAAGGATTGCATTGAGGTTATGGTTGAAGACTTAAAGAGAAAGCCTGACGTTGCGATGGTTTATGCCAATATGCGTTTGATTGATGCTAAGGGCAGAATCAAAAGAGGGCGCTTCTGGTTTGAAAGACCTCTTTTCTCGGGTAATGTATATTTCCCAAAGGATGCCTGTGCTCTTAACACCTATGCAAATAACACCATCGGAGCGGCATTTTTATACCGTGCCGAGGCGGCATATATCCTGGGTGATTATTCAAAATTCAAGACAAATTTAGAAGACTATGATTATTGGATGCGGATGAATTCTCTGCTTAGAATTGACCACACCGATGAGCTTAAACCGCTGTATTTATATCGCATTCACGAAGATTCGCTGACAGCACATGACCGAGAGCTTGGTATAACCAAAAACCGTTACAAGCTGATGGTGCTTGATGATTTCAGGCGTGATTTTTATACGTCGGGTC
>JAZNMD010000152.1:0-4443 GCA_045579385.1 Clostridia bacterium | reverse complement strand
GATGCTTATGCGAACCTTGCGACATACTGTATTTCTCTTTGTGTACCCTGCTGGAATGTGGTGTTGGTATGCATACTACGTTTCGATGGTTTTAATACCACAGCTTTGCCTTTTTGCGGTAAAGCATATAGGTAAGCCCGAGGATTACAAATTACCTAAAAAATGGTATCTGATGTATATCCCATCAATTACATTGATAATAGGAATTCTCACAAATGACCTTCACGGCTGGGCGTTTTATTTTCATCAAGGATATGAAGCAGGCTGGAGTGATTATCAAAGAAGCGTTTTATATTACGTTGCAACAGCCTGGATATTTGTATGCATCGCTTTTATGATCTGGGAGCTTATAAAGAAGTGCCGTATTCCCGAAACACACAAAATTGTCTGGCTGCCCATTGCATCTCTTGGAGTTGGCGTTATCTATTCGATTTTGTATGCCTTGGACAGCGATATTTTCTCCTTTATTGAAATGACTGCCGCATTGTGCTTTACCGTTGTTGCAATCTGGGAAAGTAGCATCAAGTCCGGACTTGTTCAATCAAACACCAACTATGATGATCTTTTAAAATATTCGGGGCTTGGCGTTACAGTGGTGGATAAGGATTATGCTGTCCATTACCATTCAGATGACGCATTATCTCATACGACAGAGCAAATGAGAAAAGCTGAAAAAAGCCCTGTTATGTTGAATGACGGTATTCGCTTGTCAGCTTCAAAAATACGAGGCGGTTACGCCTTCTGGCAGGAAGACCTTTCAGAACTGACGGACGTTCTTGATGAACTGAAAGAACTGAGAAAAGAGCTTGAAGGGTCAAATGACGTTTCAATGCAGAACTATCAGATAAAGAAAAAAATCCAAGTCCTTGCGGAGAAAAACCGCCTTCATGACGAACTGCACAAAGAAACAGCCCATCAGATAAACCTTTTGAACGATTGGTTAAGCAAACTGTCAAAAACAGAAGATAAAACAAAAAAAAGAGAGCTTCTTCGCCGCATTGTTGTTGTGGGTGCATACATAAAAAGGCGATACAATCTTGTTTTAGTAAATGAACAAGATAGGGAAATCAAAAAAGAAGAGCTCTCTCTGAGCCTTAAAGAAATGATGAATAATTTAGAGCTTTCCGGAATCACTTGCGCATCGGTTGTTCAGTTTGAGAAAGACGTTCCCTCAGACGTTGCAATGAGGCTTTTTGACTTTTATGAATTTGTTGTTGAAAGCTCCTTTGACGGACTTACTTCGTTACTTGCAAGATTCTTTTATCGTGATGGCTATTATTACGCTTGCATTGATGCAGTTTGCACTATGGACTTAAAAGCCCTTGAAAACGATGAAATATCAGTTTCTGTTTCTGACGAAAATTGCTTTACCCTCTCTTTGAGAATAAAAGGAGGTGCAGAGCGATGACAACTTGTTTTTATCAGGCAAGCTCACTTATGCAAAGTATTTTACTTGTAATAAGTCAGTTTTCGGTCATATCCCTCGCAACAGGACTTATTCTCCTTTTCAAGCGAAAATGCAAAATCAGCAAAATATCCGTGCTTTTTGGCGTGTTCGTCCTTGACGTTGTTTTATACGTCATAATGCAGCTTGACAGCCGAATGACAGATGAAGGACAGGGCTTGCACCTTCACGTGCCTTATATAGTCCTTTTGTGTGCAATCCTTTTATTCCTTGGCGTTGAAGTCTGGCTTCTCCTTGGGGAAACAAGAAACCGAAAAACCATAAACAATACATCAATCAAAGAAGCCTTTGACAACCTTCCAACAGGGGTTTGCTTCTTTAACGAATCGGGGTTACCTGTTCTTTGCAATTTATCAATGTATCGTTTCAGCTTTGCCGTTTGCGGAAAAGACGTTCAGTTTATAACCGACCTTGAAAATTGCTTTGCCTTTGATTTCATACCCGAAAACAACGTTAAAAAAGAGGGAAAAGTTTTTGTTTTGAAGGACGGGACGTCTTGGCATTTGGAAAAAAGAAATTTCACATATGATGGCGGAAGCTATACTCAGTACGTTGCAACTAACGTTTCAGAAATACAAAAAACAAGAGTCGAGCTTCAAGCAGAAACAGAGCATCTTCGTAAAGTTCAAGCAGAACTGAAAAGACTTTCTGCCAACGTTGTTGCAGTAACACGTGAGGAAGAAATACTAAACACAAAAATGCGCGTTCACGATGAAATGGGAAAATGCCTTGTTGAAGCAAGAAAGCTTCTTTCTGACGGAGCTGACAAAAATATTTCCGAATCCCTTGTCGCTTCGTGGCAAAAAGCCGTTTCTATGATTAAATATACAAACGAAAACGAAGACGAGGATATGCTTTCTCAGATTCGCAAAACCTGTGCGTCAGTTGGTCTGGAGTACGTTCAAAGAGGCATTTTGCCAAATGATGAAAATTCTGCATATATCCTTACCTGTGCCGTTCGTGAGTGTGTAACAAATGCTGTTCGCTATGCAGAAGCTTCAAAGCTATATGCGACCTTTGAAGAAACTGATATAAAAGCAACGGTAACGGTCACAAACAACGGAAAAAAACCTGAAAGCGAAATAGTTGAAGGCGGAGGACTTTCCACTTTACGCCGCAGAGTTGAACGTTCAGGCGGAACAATGACGGTTGATTCTTTCCCAGCGTTCAGATTGACCGTAACTATACCCAAAAAGAAAGAAGGTTTGTTATGACAAAAGTGCTTATAGTTGAAGATCAGAAAATGGCTCAGGAAAATATGGAAGCCATTATCAATTCAAGCGAAAACTATGCTCTTGCAGGGGTTATCACCAACGCAGCCGATGCAGAACTTTTTTGTATGCGTGAACAAATAGACCTTATTCTTATGGACGTTTGCACAGCACGTGACGAAAACGGCATCGAAGCTTGCGGAGTTATTAAAAAGAAATTTCCCAAAATAAAAGTTATTGTAGTAACCTCTATGGCAGAACATACGTTTATAGAGAGGGCAAAAAACGCAAAAGCCGACAGCTTTTGGTATAAGGATGCAAGTCAATGTGAGTTGATAGAAGTAATGAACAGAACCATGAAGGGCGAACATATCTTCCCCGATAAAACACCCGAAGTTCGTTTAGGACTTACTACAAGCTATGAATTGACCGATTCCGAGCTTGAAGTCCTTCGTGCCTTGATGCAAAGCACGTCTGATGAAGATGCCGCTTTGATGTTAGGTTGCACAAAAGCCAATATTCGTTGGCACTTAAGCAAGATTCTTGACAAAACAGGATATCGGACAAGAATGGAGCTTCTTATTGCCGTTGCACAAAAAAACCTTATCATCGTCACGCCTGAAAAGAAAAACGAAGAATAAACACAAAAATACAGCCTTTGGGAAATACCGAAGACTGTATTTTGTTTTTTTGGGACAAAAATTTTTTAAAAATTTATAAAAAAATCCCAAAAAATATTAATTATACTAGTGACATTTTGAAAAAAATAGTGTATAATCAGTATAGAAAATAAAAAAATTAAAATGATAAGGAGATAAAATATGAAAAGAAGGTTACTGTATTTTACATTTGCATTTTTGTTTTTGATGTCGGTTGTTCCCTTTTCTGCTTTTGTTCCCGAAGTTTTGGCAGAAGAAAATGTTGTTTGCGTTGGCGGAGTAGTTATGAAAAAGGGGGATTATCTCCCTGTTGGAGCAACAGAGACACAGGAAAGTATGCCTGATGAAGGATATGCTTTTTACAATGGTTCTGAACTTATTCTCAACGATTACTCATATACAGGAGATGGATTTTATTGTGAAGAAAAATATGATAAATACACAACAATTATTTATCCAACTGTTATATACAGCAAAAACTCTTTGTCTTTGGTAATCAATGGGGATTGTTCACTCATTGGAAAACACGCTTCTTATACAACTCGTGCCATATGTTCCGACGGTGATATTGAAATCTATGGAAACGGAAGATGTTATCTGAAAGCCAAAAGACCCATATATGCCGTTGGTGAAATTACCGTTGATGATGTATTTTTAGATATATATTCCCAGTATTCTTACGGTATACATTCGGGAACATCCTCAATATATGCATATGATGCATCTATAAGGATGAGGGGCATTCGTGGAATGCATACATATATAAATGGCAGCAACATAAGTTTTTCCGGCTGTGATGTGGATATAAGCGTCTCGGAAATGGGGTTGTTTTCCAGCGGTAACATAATTATTGATGACAGCCATGTGAAGATAATATCAGATAATACTGAATTTCCTGAAAGTTATTGCGCTATTTATACAAACGGTGGAGAGATTATATACAGCTCTGTTGAAGGTAAAGGGTCTTTTAGTGCATCGGGAAATAATTCAGTTCCCTTTGACAAAGAAGAAAGTGGCGGTTATGATTGGGTAGAATTTTCAAGGACTAAAAAATTAAGCTATATAGATATTGCTGATATTTTAGCTCCCGAATCAAATAGCACTCCCG
>JAZNMD010000151.1:0-2930 GCA_045579385.1 Clostridia bacterium | reverse complement strand
CCGTCATGTTTCATAATTATATTGTGAGGCTTTATGTCCCTGTGTATTATGGAATTTTTATGTGCCTGCTCCAGTCCCTTTGCAATCTGCACAGCATATCCAACAGCCTCACGCCAGTGAAGGATATGTTTTTCATCTATATAGTCTTTGAGCGTTATTCCCTCGACATATTCCATAACAATATAGTGAAGATTTTCTTCATACCCTACATCAAATATAGAAACTATGTTCGGGTGAGTAAGGCTTGCCGCAGCTTGTGCCTCCACCTTGAATCTGCGAACAAATTCCTGGTCATTCTGAAGATCAGGACGAAGCACCTTTACAGCAACAAAACGATTTAAAAGATTGCATTTAGCCTTGTAAACAACTGCCATACCGCCGCTGCCTATCTCTTCCAATATTTCATAACGGCCCGCAATAACTCTGCCAATTAAATTCATATTTTTTCCTCCTTTTTGAAGTGAAGAGCAATGGCTGTTATGTTATCAACCCCGCCATTTTGATTTGCTGTATCAATAAGCGTCTTTACTGCCGCGCTCATATTCTCCGAAGAATTTATTATCTTTTTTATTTCCTTGTCGCCAAGCATCTCGCAAAGCCCGTCGCTGCACATCAAAATAACCTCTCCGCCGGTAGGAACGTAATCAAAGAAGTCTGCATCGACAAATTTCTCTGTTCCAACAGCACGGGTTATTATGTTTTTATCAGGATGATTTCTTGCCTCAGCCCTGCTTATACTGCCACTTTGGACAAGCTCCTCCACAATTGAGTGGTCCACAGTAATCTTTTTTATCACAGCATCAGAAATAACATAGGCACAACTGTCACCAATATTTGCAATCCTTACTAAATTTTCTTTTACAAAGGTCACAACAACGGTAGTTCCCATACCTGCCTGATTAAGATTTTTAAGGGATTTTTCGTATATCTCAGAATTTGCAAAATCAATTGCTTCTGCCATTTTGCGTGATATTGTATTGCTGTCTTCTTCTCCAAGACACGCTTTTAAGTCCTCGCAGATAATATCGCTTGCCATCCCGCTTGCAATTTCACCTGCATTATGCCCTCCCATTCCATCAGCCAAAACGCATATTCCCGAGGGCACTCCGTCTTCAAATCCGTAGATTTTAAAACTGTCCTCGTTAAGTTCACGCAGCTGACCTACATCTGTCATACCGAATACATCAACAAACATAACATCATAGCCTTTCTGCACTTTTAAAAAGTACCTTATATCTCCCAAGCCAAAAACCTGATATCAGGTTTTTGCTCATTTAATTCACATTTCTGCATTTTGCTTTCTTTTTCTCAACTGTCCGCAAGCAGCATTTATGTCACTTCCCATTTCACGCCTTACTGTTGACGGAATGCCAAGTTTCTCAAGCTGTTTACAAAAATCCTTTGCACTTTTTCGATTGCCTTTTTTAAAACCGGATTCCTCCACCATATTTACGGGAATCAGATTTATGTGGCACATCCTGCCTTTTAAGAGATTCGCCAGTTCCTTTGCATCAGAAGCCTTATCATTTACACCGGGAATCAAGGTGTATTCAAAGGATATCCTTCTGCCTGTTTTTTCTATATAATAATCGCACGCAGAAAGCAGCTCTTCAATCGGATACTTACGATTAACGGGCATTATTGCAGACCTTTTTTCATTATTTGATGCGTGCAACGAAATCAGCAATGTTATCTGCAGCTTTTTGTCAGCCAGCTCATATATTTTATCTGCAAGTCCGCAAGTTGACAAAGAAATATGTCTTTGTCCTATGTTAAGTCCATCAGGCGAATTGACAAGTTCCAAAAACTTTAAAACATTTAGGAAGTTATCCAAAGGCTCTCCTATCCCCATCATAACAACATTTGAAATCCGCTGTCCCAAATCCTTTTGAACGCAGATAATCTGGCTAAGCATTTCCCCTGCTGTAAGATCCCTTTCTTTTCCCCCGATGGTTGATGCACAGAACTTGCATCCCATAAGGCACCCTACCTGAGACGATATACACAACGTGTAACCGTATTCATACTTCATAAGTACCGCTTCGATAAAATTCCCGTCAGTTAATTCTAACAGATATTTGCGTGTCTCGTCAATCCCGGAAACATACTTTTCACAAATGTTTACCGCTCCGATATCTGAAACCGCCGCAAGCTTTTCCCTTAATGTTTTGGGTATGTTAAGCATATCATCAAAGCTTTGAGCACCGCGAAGCAACCATTCATAAATCTGTTTTGCCCTGAACTGCGGCTCGCCAAGCCCGGCAAGCAATTCTTTTAATTCTCCCTGACTTAAGCTTAAAAGCTGAGTTTTCATAACCTTATCCCTTCATCATTTTGCAAATATAAAACCCACTTTCTCCCAAAGCGGATGTCAGTATTTGCTCCTCATATACTTTCTCAAAATCAGTATGCTTCTTTAAAAATTCTTCTGTCATTAATCTGTTTTCCTCGGACAGAATTGTACAAGTGCTGTAAAGCAGTACTCCGCCCTTTTTAACATATGCCGCCGCAACTTCAAGAATCTTTTTTTGCAAAGCACAAAGTTCTTTTATATCCGACTCTTTCCTTGACCATTTTATATCAGGTTTTTTATGTATAACTCCAAGTCCTGAGCATGGCACATCTGCAAGTACACGGTCTGCTGTTTCTAAAAGCTCCTCATTTAAAACAGATCAATCCCCTGTCTTTGCTTCAATTATATCAATACCAAGCCGCCTGGCTGTTTTTTCGATAAGTTCAATTTTGTGGCTATGTATATCAAACGAAAGAACCTTACCACGATTTTCCATTCTTTCTGCAATGGCACAGCTTTTTCCGCCTGGTGCTGCACACATATCAATTACAAATTCGCCAGGTCTTACATCAAGCACCTCTACCGCTTTTTGTGACGACAAATTTTGCAAGGAATAAAAGCCTTTAGTATAAGCATC
>JAZNMD010000150.1:0-2436 GCA_045579385.1 Clostridia bacterium | reverse complement strand
TTCTTGGTAACGACTTTCAGACGAACGTAATCGGTCTCGGTCTCCGAAAAAGCAAACGGTCCTTCGATAACGTCCTCTTTTTCTCCGCAAGAAACAAGCGGAAGTGCGAGCATGAGCAACGCAAGCGTCAGTGCAAGCAGCTTTTTTACAGTTGATTTCATTTTCATTTCTCCAAAATTTTATTTTATGATTTATTATATCATTAAGAGAGAAAAAAGTCAACACGAAAATTGATATGCTCAAAAAAACAAATAAGACTATTATGGCAAGAGACCATTATCCTCCAACGCATTCAAAAAAGTTTCAGAGAGAGCAAATGCCTCGTCGTATTCAATATAATACCATTTTTCATTTATTTTATAAATTCTCAATTTTACTGTTAATCTTGAATAATCTTTAACATAAAAATGAAGGGTTATACCATGATATTCCTTACCTTCAATATGTGTTTTATAGCTAACTTCTTCCGTTTTTACAAAAGCAGACGAAAAATCAAATTCATAATCTGTATCTTGTAACACATAGTATAAAGGCGCTTGATACAGATCTTCCCTCAAATATACAATAGTCGCTGTTTTTTGAGAACCATTTCCGCCTGCTATATAATCAGCGTTTTCAACCGCATTTGCATAATACCAGTTATTCTGAAAAAACGGAAAATTGCTTGTTTCTCCCAAAAACACATATTCCTCTGTAATGTCAAACTCGAAATCTCCTCTAAACTCTTCAATGTAAATGTAATTATTTCCACCAAAAACAAATGTGCCTTCATCGCTTCCGCGCGAAAAATCGCCAACAGGATCAATAATATCACCGGAGATAGAATATGACAAAGCTTCAAAAGCACTACAAGAAAACAGACTTATACAAACCAGCAATAATGTTACAATCAAAACAAACTTTTTCATTATAGTACCGCCTTTCTTTGTTTTATTATATCACAAAAGCTTTATTTCTTCAATAGGTTTTCATAAAGTCACAAGTTCAAGCCCATAAAAGTGTATAATCGTAAAAATGTGATTAACAGTCAGGTTTACTTCCGAAAACATAGTCGCTTTGTGCGGCGAAGTGCAATGTTTGCAAAGCAAACTTGCCGCTGAACGAAGTGAAGCAGACACTCGGCTTCAAAGCTTCTTGTTTTCGTTATCTCCCGTCGAAAAAGGATACGGGGGTCTTTTTCTCGGTCGCCTATCGACTTCGCGTATCTCAGTCTGAGAGCAACTGAATATTAAACAAGAATAGTTGGCTTAAGTTAAATAAAAAGAGCCAAACGACTCCCTGATTACACAAGTATGCTCGCAAGCTCGCAAACTTGGGCAAGTAGCCCTTGCGCACATAGGTGCGCATTTTGCGAGCAAAAACGGTCTACGTTGCCGTCAGACCGCCTGCGGCTTGCTGCCTATTATTCGACGAAGCCGTTGGTCTAATACATCAAAGAAAGATAAACAAAAACAGACCGCGAATGCGGTCTGCTTTTGTTTGAGTTATTCCAACAATTTCGAACCATTCTATGATCCGTCTTTTTATACCAAAATCCAAGCAATTACTGATCTATTACTCTTCTCTTGCTAAATTCATCGATAAAACTTTCGGCTTCTTTCTTAAAGCGCTCCGGGCTAATGCAAACATCGCCGTATCCGAGCTTGTAATTCCCTTTTATCATTAGCATTTGAAGCCAATTCTTTTTCCTAAGGTAAGGCTCTGGATTTTTCAATTTGATATTCAAAAAGCCTCCTTTTATGTATACTCTTTCCATTTCAGACCAATCGATTTTTCCTAACGAAATAGCAGATAAGTTATCATAAAAATATTCGTCGCATATCTCTATGAGAGGTTCTTTTGAAAAGAGCTGTTTAAAAAGATAAATATCTCCGGCAGTTGCAAAGAAACAACCAACAAAACATAGCGATTTAAATACCCAAAATGCAACTGCATTGTCCAAAATAAAGCTATAATCGTGATGAAGTTTTCTTATATCAAAAATAGCAAAGCAAAAAAGTCCGACAACGGCAATCAAAGTAATTACTGCAAACAAAATTGTCTGCCCTTTATTTTGCTTAATTGTCATAAATATTACCTCCGCAATTATCAACAATTATTTGTGTTTATTATACCATATTTATCTTTAAATGTCAATTCCACAGTTTGAACAAAGACAGACAAGTAACAGGTTCAAGTCCAACAGATCGGTGAAAAGGTGTAATGATGAAATGGGATTGTTTTTTACCCCTAAAAACACGAAAAGCCCTTGATTTACAAGGACTTTTGTGTTAGGGTGCAAAATTGTTGCCCCATTATGGCTCCCCTTGTTGGACTTGAACCAACGACTCCCTGATCACACAAGTATGCTCGCAAGCTCGCAAACTTGGGCAAGTAGCCCTTGCGCACATAGGTGCGCATTTTGGGAGCAAAAACGGTCTACGTTGCCGTCAGACC
>JAZNMD010000149.1:0-2171 GCA_045579385.1 Clostridia bacterium | reverse complement strand
CGTCGTAGAAGTATGTAATAAACCGGATGATCCGTGGGCTTGGGCAGGGCTTGTAGGCGATGTTGTAGATATTATCCCCTTTGTTACCGGCGTAGGCGAAACTGTAAAAGTGATTAGCACCGTCAACAAGGCTGTTAATGCAATTGATACCGCACATGATGTTGCAAAAGCTGCTGATAATATTGTTGATTCCGCAAAAGCAGCGAAAAAGGGATGGAATGTCGGGGATGATATTACCACATTAACAAAAGCTGGTAAAGGGTTGGCTCCAATAGGAGATGATGGTTTTTCTATGGAACTTCATCATCCGTTCGGCAGGGAAGGAGATAATTTCTTCATTTTCGAACCCTTAACGCGAACAGAGCATAGGTTTATTCATTATGGAGGGTGATATTATGAATCTTGAGGAAGAGATCAGATTCCGTAATAATATAATGAAACGCATACGAAGTGGCGAGAAGGTTTCTTTAGAAGAAAGGACATGGCTTGTGACTCACCGTGTTTTTAATTTCGATTTAGGACCACCTTTTTTGAATTTTGATATTATCCAATTGCTTCCGAATCGAAAATATATTGTTCGTTTAAGAATAGAAAAGCTCAATTATAATCAGCGAATTATCCCAATTGTTGTTGTTCCTGGAGGGAAAGGAGGAATTTTTGCGGACTTTCCGATAGTTGATCTTAACGGCAAAGCGACTACAAAAAATGTAAAAATGTTGGGGCTTTTGCTTGACTTAAACCGCAATGAAAGCACTTTTGCGTATCGCTCTGAGATAGGTTTAATCGGGATATGTTACGAATGTGATTATTTTGACACGAAACAACAGTTGAATATTCGTAAAAGCTCTAATACAGGAGCACCTAATTTTGCAATGCTTAGAGAGAATATATCTGATAATAAGGTTAAGTACAAATGCAAATTACCATTTAACAATAATTTTGAAGACTTTGCATTCTCCGTTGAATGGTTTTTGAACACGTCGGAGAACGCAGGGAATGGTTCTTTAATATAAATATAACTTTATAAGCATGACTCAACAAAAACAGGGGACGAGATTTTCGTCCCGTCCCCTGCTTAACAAGCTGTGGTAAAGTTCTTGGGGCGATTTGCTCACCAATTACAACGGTACGGCAATAACCTATGATGGAATAGGCAACCCGCTTAATTGGAGAAATGCCACTTCGCTAACATGGCAGGGCAGACGTTTAACCGCCATGGTGGTAAACGGCACGACGTTGGCATTTGAGTATAACTCCGATGGCATCCGCAAAAGCAAAACCTACGGTAATACAACCGTTAATTACATAACGGATGGCAGCAAGATAATAGCCGAATACAGCGGAAATACATATACCTATTATATCTACGATGAAAGCGGAACAATAATGGGTATGATGTACAACAACCAGTTGTATACCTTCCGTAAAAACCTACAAGGCGACGTAACGGG
This sequence comes from Clostridia bacterium, assembly GCA_045579385.1. Taxonomy (GTDB): domain Bacteria; phylum Bacillota; class Clostridia; order Monoglobales; family Monoglobaceae; genus SIG440. The sequence goes on along the minus strand of JAZNMD010000149.1, from coordinate 720 downwards.
TATCTATAACGCAAACGGAAACCTTGTTGTAGAATATACCTATAGCCCCTATGGAGAGGTTTTAAGCACAACAGGCTCTATGGCAAGCACCATAGGTACAGCCAACCCCTTCCGCTACAGGGGATACTACTACGATACTGAGACGGGTTTTTACTATCTGCAATCCCGCTACTACGACCCCGTTGTTGGACGTTTTCTCAATGCAGATGCCATGATCGGTGCAAATGGCGGAATAGAAGGATATAACAGTTTTGCGTATTGCAACAATAATCCTGTAATGAAGTATGATCCCTCGGGATATGATGCGATTGTTTTGACCAATGACGGTGTAGCTGGACACACTGGAATAATGGTGCAAGATGAAGACGGAGTTTGGTACCACTTTTACTGGGGCGCAAGCGATGGAGCGTCTTCCTCTTCCGGGTCAATCAGCTCAGCTTCTCTATTTGGGTGTACGGCAAAAACTTGGTGTAAAAAATACACAGGGGATATTACCTTGGAAGCTATCAACGATTCCGGTCAATATCAAACTTATGACAGAATGTTATATTTATCTGGAGACTTTTCTATATGCCTTGATGAAATGAACTTGGCTCGTGTTGAATATTATCTCAGCGATTTCCTTTCAATCATTGAAACTCGCGATCGTAAAGAAAACGGTGATATTGAAACCGATGCCCTTGTAGATGTAGACTATTACAAAAACAAAGAGGCTCAAGG
>JAZNMD010000148.1:0-3069 GCA_045579385.1 Clostridia bacterium | reverse complement strand
GATCGTACTCGATACCAATTACAGTAGCGGTCATTCCGTCCTTATTTCTCTTAAAATCTATAATTCTATACTTTCTTCTATTGCCGCCGCCTCTATGACGAACAGTAATTCTACCGTATGAGTTTCTACCTGCGTGCTTATCTTTCTTAGCAAGCAATGAACGCTCAGGAGTAGTCTTTGTGATTTCTGCGAAATCAGAAACTGTCATAAATCTTCTGGCAGGCGAAGTAGGATTATACTTTTTTATAGCCATTATCCTTTACTCTCCTTATCTTAAATTTTCACAGCTTTGAAAATTACATTTCAAAGAATTCGATTGACTTGCTGTCAGCAGCAAGAGTAACGATAGCCTTTTTCCATGAAGGTCTTCTTCCTTCATTTCTGCCCATTCTCTTCATCTTGCCTGTTACGTTCATTGTGTTTACAGCGCTAACCTTAACACCAAAAACTTCTTCAACAGCCTTTTTGATTTCAACCTTATTTGCAGTCTTAGGTACTTCAAATGTGTACTTCTTGATTTCATTACCCTGTCTGTCATAAACTGTTTCCATACTCTTTTCAGTTATGATAGGTCTTCTTATGATATCGTATGAATTCATTAGTTGAGCACCTCCTCAATCTTAGCAATAGCATCCTTTGAAACGATGAATGCGTCGTGCTTAAGAACATCGTAAGTGTTTAGTGAACCAACGTGTGTTGGAGTAACACCCTTAATGTTTCTTGCTGACTTATAAATCTTTTCATCTGCTGCAGCTGTTACGATAAGAGCCTTATTTTCAACGCCCAAACCCTTTAGCAAAGTAACAATTTTTGCAGTCTTGATTTCGTCAAGATTCATTTCATCAATTACGAATACCTGATAATCAGCATACTTAGCTGAAAGTGCACTCTTAAGAGCAATTCTCTTAACCTTCTTGTTCACGCTGAAGCGGTAGCTTCTTGGCTTTGGACCTAGTGCTACGCCACCGCCTGTCCATTGCGGAGCACGGATACTACCTTGTCTTGCACGGCCTGTACCGTTTTGTCTCCAAGGCTTGATACCACCGCCACGAACTTCTGTACGTGTCTTTGTGCTCTGCGTGCCTTGTCTTTGGTTTGCAAGATAGTTAACTACTACCTGATGCAAAACTGATTTATTCACTTCAGCCGCAAATATTGCATCACTAATTTCCATAGTGTCGCCTGTCTTTACGCCTTCCATGTTATATAAAGCAACTTTAGCCATTATAACTTTTCCTCCTTTCCAAAAACCCTTGATTATGCCTTAACGCCGTTTCTTAGTGTTACAAGACCACCCTTGTTTCCAGGTACTGCACCCTTAACCAGGATTAGGTTTTGTTCTGCGTCAACCTTAACAACCTCAAGATTTTGGACTGTAACCTTTACGACACCCATGTGTCCGGGAAGCTTCTTACCCTTAAGAACTCTACCTGGGTTAGAACACATACCCATTGAACCGGAACCTCTGTGGTAACCTGAACCGTGTGACATAGGACCTCTGTGCATGTTCCATCTCTTCATTGGACCTGCAAAGCCCTTACCCTTTGAAATACCACTAACGTCAATCTTGTCTCCGGCTGCGAATATGTCAGCTTTAATTTCATCGCCTACGTTGTAAGCTGAACAATCTGAAAGTCTGAACTCTCTGACATACTTTTTGTTTGCAGTGTTTGCCTTAGCAAAATGACCCTTTTGTGGCTTGTTCAATGCCTTTTCTTTAACATCGCCATAGCCAACCTGTACAGCTTCGTATCCGTCTGTCTGGGCAGTCTTCTTTTGTGTTACCACACAAGGACCTGCCATAATAACAGTTACCGGAATTACTTTGCCGTCTTCTGCAAAGATCTGAGTCATACCGATCTTTGTTCCCAAAATCGCTTTTTCCATTTTTCTTCCTCCTTAACAGTTATTGGTTCGCGTAAAAAGCACCGCGAACATGACCTGCATCATAATCCTTTTTGAGGATTACTGCAATTTGTTTTTGTAAAGATAAATTATTTCTGGATTACGTCTATTTCAACGCCTGCAGGTAGGTCTATCTTTACAAGTGCTTCCATTGTCTTAGCAGTTGGAACCACTACATCGATAAGTCTCTTGTAAGTTCTTCTTTCGAATTGCTCACGAGAATCCTTATACTTGTGTACAGCTCTAAGAATTGTGATAACTTCCTTCTTTGTTGGTAGCGGAATAGGTCCTGAAACTTTAGCACCTGTTCTCTTAGCTATCTCCACAATCTTTTCAGCTGACTGATCTAAGATCACGTGATCGTAAGCCTTAAGCTTAATTCTGATCTTGCTTGCTGCCATGTTTTTCCCTCCTTATAAATTTAGTATTGTGATCTGCACGACAGCTCGTAAATGAAAATTGCACACACTGCCGGGTGTTTCGCACCACCCCATAATAAAAACCCAAACCTAAAAGTGTAAGATTTGGGCATAAATAGTCAATTTTCGCCGCATTACTCCCCTGCAAAATCCGACCGCTCACACAGGTAGAGCGCCCTTCAAATAGACAGAGATATAGTGTAGCGTGACTGTCGCCCGGTTTCTTGAATCGGACATTCTCCACGGAAAAACCGACGTTTTCTCGCCGCAACCTCCCGCTTCATCGTTTGTCAAAGTGTCACAACATTAGTATTATACACTATTTTGGGCAAAATTGCAAGCTTTTTGAAGAAAAAATTTCATTTATTTTTAAACAATATTACAGAAATTTCCGAAAAAAATTTGTGCAAATTTACATATGATTTTTGCGCGTTTTTTTGCTATTTTAATATTTTCAAACGCTATACAATCCAAATCACAAAAAAATATTGAAAAAATTCTCGCAGTATGATATAATTAGAAGACAAATATTTTGGAGGTGTTTATATGCCTATAAGAATTCCGGACAAATTGCCGGCCACAAAAGAGCTCAGAGGCGAAAATATTTTTGTAATGAGCGAAACAAAGGCTATGCATCAGGATATCAGACCCCTTAAACTCGTTATAGTAAACCTGATGCCCACAAAGATAACTACCGAAACACAGCTTCTTAGACTTCTTTCAAACTCACCCTTGCAGGTTGAAA
>JAZNMD010000147.1:0-2164 GCA_045579385.1 Clostridia bacterium | reverse complement strand
ATCTCCTTTGCCGTCTATATCTATTTCAATTACTGTTTCTTGTATGGACAACTTAAACCCTTTACCCACGGTCATATTAGCAAAATTAGCTGTATGAATATCCTTGGCAACATAGGTAAACTGCTGTGCTGATTGATGGGTATTATATACATGGGATACGGTAAGCGGTAGTATTTCGCCATTAGTAGTAATATCGTCGTGTGCAAAAACAAGGTTGCCTGTAAACAGATTTACAGAGCCGATACCTGCATTATCTGCGCTTTGACTGTTGTAGGTCCAGCGCCCATCGATGCCCTTGGTGTCGCGGTAGGATATTACAAAGTAAGGTTTAGTAGTGCCGATTTGTACGTTGTTCAGCGAAGTGAACTTAACGTAACTCGTTCCTCCCACGTCACAATAAAGCTTAAAGCCTCTGTAAGCACTCGTGGTTTCGTCGGCAGATTTCCCCCATCTTTGAGCGACAGACGTAAAATCAAATACGCAGTCTTGGGCTGCAGAGGAAACTATCTGATAATCAACCACATTGTCCGAAACAGAGGGAGAGACCCAATTCGACGTCCTATGATCCCAATCCTCGGTTATAGCTTTCATATATACAGTAGTAGTGCCTATGCACTCATTTACATCCAAATACAATTTGGCAGAGGTGACCACGCTGGCCTCCGGGAGCACAAAGTCTACCTCAGCCTCATCTTCTTCTGAATACAAACTCACGTAGCCACTGTAATGGTCGCTTTCAACAGTACCTACCCTGATAAACTGACTGCTGTACATCAAGCCGCCTGTTTCGTTATCACCCGCATCGGCATCCCTTATCTCGTTGTAGCGATACAGATCGCCGTTATCTCTCTTTACGGTAGGGTCAATTACTACAGGAAATACACGCTCATCAGCATTTATCCATTCCGCATCGGCGGTAACTGTTACTGTACAACCTATGGCTGTTTGGGTAAGGCTATAGCTTACTGCCGAGGATGCGTTATCGTCACTGTCATACATATACCCTACTGGAATATAGTACATCATTTTATCAGTTATCGTATCGTTAAAGGCAATACTGCCGTCAGAAAGAAGCTCTGCATCAAGACCTGTAAGGGTGAAATCGAAGCTATATACATAGCTGTTTGCTTTCTTGAATACGATTATGTCTTCCTTAACACAGCTACCTAATGCGGTGTATCTTATATGAGCATTATCAAAAACATTTGAGTACAAAACAGAAGAACTGTAGTTTTCAATCGTTACTATTTGCTCAAATTTATCGAGAGATATAGCGTCGATAGATTTTTCTTGAGGAGTAATGGTAGCGGCTTTTGCACCTTGAATACTCATAGCAAGCTTTTTGCCACCTTCAGAAAAGCTCAATATGTCAGCCGTTGTGCTTTGTCCGAATTTCAAACCACCGGGGTTAGATGCAGCCTGATAACCAATAGGCGCGCCAGAGGTTATACCTCCCACCGCAACAGTACCGGACGAGGAAACCGAGGACAACGACAAGCTGTTATCATATTCAACCCATTCACCATCATCTTCGTAGTGAACGTCGTTTGCGTATTGAACCAATCGATAGCTACCGTCGCTCATTCTTATGGTTTTACTGCTTGCGGTTCTCTTGGATATATCTTCGCCAATGGCAGTAACTTCTGCAGCTTCTGTAGACAAAACGTTATCTATAGCTTCTATTTGGTCGGTTGTCAACTCTGAAGCTCTTGTTTTTAAGCTGTACACTTCTGATGGTATTGCATATATTACCATCAGCAAGGACAAAAATACGGATAATATTCTTGCAAAACTTTTCATGTTAAATATTCCTTTCTAAAAAACTTGATTTTTGGTGTGTTGTTGTACTTCATGCCCAAATTTAGATTGGTTTATATATAGACATTGGACTCACCTCCTAACCGATAGCAACCTGTAATTTGATCTCAATATATAAGTGTCAAAAATTCCATGAAAATCAATAAAAATTAATAATTATATGTGATTCTTTCTCACAGCAACTAAAACCAGCTTTTCCTACTTCGCTTGTGTTTTGCTATAGCCATTGCGTTGAAAAACAAGGTGCGTTTTCCGTTTGCTTTTCATCTTTTAGCAACTATAAAAATCGTCAGTTCAGAAAAGCATACGGTATCTTTAAGCCCTTAACACCGTTTTGGCTTAAAGC
>JAZNMD010000146.1:0-3259 GCA_045579385.1 Clostridia bacterium | reverse complement strand
CGGATAGCCGAGAAAAACACCGATTTCATGCGGAAAACTGTCACAATCAAGACGTTTTCTCAATATATTCAGATAATCTGCAAGGCTTCTGTCAGTCGGATAGCCGTAGTAAGACAAGAATGTTGCGTTGCTATCTGACTTCAAATGCCTTTCGAGTATATTTTTACGATATACAATAAGAAGAACTCGTTTTTCACATTCGCAAACTGTTTCAATATATATGTCTTTTATATTCAGCTGATTATTGAGAGCATCAATCTCTGAATACAAATTATTAAAACGTGATTTCTGACAAGCAACAATATTCGCGGGCTTTATTCCTGCAAGTGCAGGAGCGCAATGATATGCAATCAATGCTTCTAACATAAAAGTCCTCCTCGTCGTCGGTTAGCATAAGCTAACCGACGTGTAAAAAAATATGAGCATTATGCTTTCTGAAAATGCTGTGTTAAAACATTTTGTAAGGCACTGGCACTTGATGAATTTGCATAGTGAATTTTTGCCCCCGTTCTTTCAGCCTGTTTTGACGCTATTGCAAGCATTTTATGTGCAACTGTTTTCGTGAATATAACTATCAACTCAGGATTTCCTATTTGATTTTGAAAATTCGCAGGACAATGCGTAAACACCTTACATTTACAGCCATGCTTTTTACAAATCTGCTTGTATTGGCAGTGCATACAGTCATGACCACCTACTATAACTATATTCATTTTTTCACCATGTTGTCCTAAATTATGATTTCGATATGATATTTAGCAATCAAGGTGTAATAGCACACCCTGATTGCAATGAATTTACCATTTGGAATTCGAATTATCTTATGAATTACAGTTACAGGATTTTCCGTTGCATTGTTTTGCGTAAGGACAACCAATACATGTTTCTCCACGCTTTTTTGCACGAATAAGATACCATATAATACCTGCAACAATAGAAACCAATATTAATATAACAATAATATTTTCCATAATCAAAATCCTGTCTGAAATATTTTATTTTACACCATTGAGAGCGTATTCTGTTTTCATTTTCTTGTTGTTCTTAACAATCAGACTGATTACAATTGCAGCCATAGCCACTACAGCAACAAGACCGCCAATAGCCGCACCAACATCAAGAGAAGCGGGAAAAGTAATAAGTGTACCGATTGTATAAACAAGGTAAGCTACCGTATATCCAACGCCAAGCTGAAGTCCGATACCGCCCCAGAGCCACTTTGCACTCTTCATTTCAGAATTCATAGCACCAATTGCAGCAAAGCAAGGAGGAGTATAGAGATTGAACATTAGATAAGCGAGTGCCGCAACCTTTGTGATAGCCATAATTCCTGCAACTTCTGTTCCAGCGCCTTCCATAAGTGCCAGTTCTTCAGTATCAATGAGGTTTTCAAGTCCGACAAAGCAAACAGCAAGAGTACCAACAACATTTTCTTTTGCAATGAATCCTGTAACAGCTGCCGCCGCAAGCTGCCATGAAAGAACTCCGACAATAGGAACGAGAATATAAGCAAACGGTGAAGCAATTGAAGCAAGAATAGACTGGTCAGCAGTTTCTGCAACTTCAAAGCTCCATGTAAATGTCTGCATAAGCTGAACCGCCATATTGCAAAGAAGAATGATTGTTGCCGCCTTTACAATATAAGCCCAACCACGACTGCACATTGATTTGAATGCTCCCCAGAGAGAAGGAGCCTTGTATTCAGGAAGCTCAATGATAAAGAACGATTTTCTTGCTTTATATCCGGCAATCTTGTTTACAAGAAGTGCTCCAAGGAAAATAAGAACAATACCGGAGAGATACATCACGGTGCTTACCCAACCCGCATCATCAAAAAACGCTCCTGCAAAAAGTGCAATAACAGGGATTTTCGCACCACAAGGCATAAACGGTGCAAGCATAGCAGTTGCTCTTCTTTCACGTTCGTTACGAATGGTACGGCTTGCCATAATACCCGGAACCGCACAACCGATAGTGATGACAAAAGGAATCACTGACTTGCCGGAAAGACCAACCTTTTTAAAAATAGGATCAAGCACAACCGCAACACGGGACATATATCCGCAATCTTCTAAAAGTGCAATAAGGAAATACATAACCATAACAAGTGGCAGGAAACCAACAACTGCAACCACTCCACCAATCACACCATCAACAAGTATTGCAGAAAGAAGTGGATTGGCATCAGACAACAGCTCACCTACCCAGCCCTGAAAAGCTTCAAGCCATCCTACAAGAATATCCGCAACCGGTGTTCCTACCCACACCTGGGAAATTTGGAATACGAGGTACATAACAACAGCAAAAATCGGAATACCAAGCCACTTATTAGTAAGCACAGCATCTATCTTATCTCCAACATTCTTTTCCTTAGTGAGAATCTTGCGTGTTTCAACTTCTTTTACAATTTTATTTACAAAATCAAAACGCTTACGATCCGCAGCTTCAACAACCGCTTTATCAGTCAAATCAATATCTCCCTGAACATAAGGAGCTTCCTGTCTTTTACCTACTTGCGCAACAGCAGTATCAATAACCGACTTTAACCCTTCCGCAGATGTGGAAACTGTACATATCACAGGACAGCCAAGTTTTACCGCGAGCACTCCTTCGTCAATTTTGGTTCCTTTTTTTTCGTTAAGATCGCTCTTATTAAGAGCAACAACTACCGGAACACCAAGTTCCAGAAGCTGTGTAGTAAAGAAAAGACTACGGCTCAAATTTGTGGCATCAACAATGTTGATGATAACATCCGGTTTTTCCTTCTTTACATAAGAACTGGTAATGCTTTCTTCGTTTGTAAACGGAGACATGGAGTATGCACCCGGAAGGTCCACAGCAATTAGCTGTTCTTTCCCCGCATACGCTTTCTTAATCGGATGTTCTTTTTTGTCAACGGTAACACCTGCCCAATTTCCAACCTTTTCATTACGCCCGGTCAAAGCATTATACATTGTGGTCTTACCTGAGTTTGGGTTGCCTGTCAAAGCAATTCTCATTGGGTTTTCCTCCTATTTCTTAACTTTATATAAATCCTCTCGGATAAAGTTACAAGCATCAGTTAGCAACCGCTAACTAAGGAGAAAGGCTACTGTATGAAGACATTGCGAGATGTGAAAGTGGGGCAGACGGCCACCGTGGTAAAGCTGCACGGAGAAGGGGCTGTCCGCCGTCGCATTATGGATATGGGAATCACCAAGGGCGTGGAGATTTATGTGCGGAAAATGGCACCATTGGGCGACCCCATCGAATTGAATGT
>JAZNMD010000145.1:0-12548 GCA_045579385.1 Clostridia bacterium | reverse complement strand
CGTCATTCTGACGTTTCCACGATTATGATTATAAAGATTGATATTGAAAATAAGTAATGCAAAATCTTTAAAGAATCCGGAAAGTATCCTCAAGGAGGCGATGTGATGAAAAAACAGACGGTAGTAATTGTGTGGTTAGCTATCTTACTGCTGCTTGTTGTGATTTGTATCGGGATGTATTTTGCTCATAGCAGCTATATGGCAGACAAGGATGAGCCTATAGAATTGTTTACCTGTGTATCCTCAGAAATTGAAAAATACACGGTATCTGATAAAAACGGAAGCTATTCTCTTGAAAAAGATGAGTCCGGCTGGTATCTTACTGATGACAAAGAGGCAGAGCTTGATATGGCTGTTGTTGAAAAAATGCTTGCATCGGCATCAAAAATTACTGCTATCAAAAAATTAGGACTCGGAGATTTATCTTCGTTTGATAATTCAGATGAAAAAACTGTAACGTTTGATATTGCCGATGGAAAGAGTGTTAAAATCAGTTTTTTAGGGACTTATGAAAATCTGTGTGCTTTTAAACTTTCAAGAAACAGACGGATTTATGCAATGTATGAGTCTTTAAAGGACATATTGGCTCCGCCGGTTGAAACCCTGAGGGTAACAACTGTATTTCCTCAGCTTGCACAAGCAGAGACTATGCCTGAATATTACAGATACACAGACTATAGCGGAGACATTACTGAAATCAGAATTAAAACTTCTGCGGAACTTTCTGTTGGAAAAAACAACAGATATATGATGGAAAAACCACATCGGCTTGAGGTTAGTGACGATGCGTTCGAACAGCAGATTGCTGTGAAAATCCCTTTAATAAAAGTAAAGAGATTTTTAAAAGAGCATTCACAAAATATGCAGGAATACGGGCTTGATAAAGAATCAAGGGCTGAACTTTTCTTCACATGGAATGACAAAAATGAAACCTTGTATTTGGGAAAAGAAGTAAACGGCGAGGTTTTTGCGACAAGAAACACAGATAAAAGTATTTTTACTGTTTCTTCATCGTCAGTTGAATTTTTGCAGTTTGAGCCATTTTTCATCCTGGACAGCAGCGTCTTGAAAGCTTCTCCGGAAAAAATTTCAAGCGTGAAAATTACTGTTGGCGAGGATGTTTACAAAATAACCAGTGAGAATAAAACGGATACAGGCGGACAGTTCTTTATAAACGGTAAAGCTGCTACCAGATATGTATTCAATGAGATAGTAGAAAAACTTAGCGTTATCGGGTTTAAGAATGAAACCGATACACCGCCTGAAAATACTAAAGATACCGAAATTATGATTACTTACGATGATGGGGGCATACAAAATATAAGTTTTGCAAAATCAGGCGAGAAAACGTATGCGGTATTTATTGACGGAAAGGCTAAACTTGAAGTTAATATAAGTGATGTAGATGCACTTATTGAAAAGGTAAAAGAAGCGACTGTTAATCCTATGAAGATGGATTAAGATAAAAAAGTCAGAAAGGATAAAAAAATGAAAAATGTTTTTGATGTACTTAAAGAGCGTGGCTTGATTGCTCAGATGACACATGAGGAGGAGATAAGGGAACTTCTGGAAAATAAGAAGATTACTTTTTATGTAGGGTTTGACCCAACTGCTGACAGCCTCCATATAGGTCACTTTATGCAGCTTGTTGTGATGAAACATATGCAAAATGCAGGACACAGACCAATCGTTCTTCTTGGCGGAGGAACCACAATGGTGGGAGACCCGACAGGAAAAACTGATATGCGTCCCATGATAAGTCGTGAGACTATTCAATACAATGCAGACAGATTTAAAGAGCAGATGTCTAAGTTTATTGATTTTTCCGATGGCAAGGCTATTATGGTAAATAACGCTGATTGGCTGCTTAAACTTAATTACGTAGAATTTTTGCGTGAGGTGGGTGTTCATTTTTCGGTTAACAGAATGCTTTCCGCTGAGTGCTTTAAGACAAGAATGGAAAAAGGCCTTTCCTTCCTTGAATTTAACTATATGCTTATGCAAGGCTATGACTTTTATAAGCTCAATAAGGATTATGGTTGTATTATGGAATTCGGCGGCGATGACCAATGGTCAAATATCATCGGTGGTATTGAACTTATCAGACGTAAAGAGTCAAAGGAAGCATATGGTATGACGTTTACCCTGCTTACAACATCAGAAGGTAAAAAGATGGGTAAGACGGAAAAGGGTGCACTTTGGCTTGATCCTGAAAAAGTTACTCCTTATGAGTTCTATCAATACTGGAGAAATGTTGATGACAAGGATGTTATAAGACTGTTAAAGCTTGTTACTTTTATCCCGATGGAAAAAATTGCTGAGTATGAAAAGCTTGAAGGGCAGCAGCTGAATGCTGTTAAAGAGGTTCTGGCATACGAGGTTACCAAAATGGTACATGGTGAGGATGAAGCGAACAAGGCTGATGCGGCTGCAAAGGCAGTGTTCGGCGCAGGTACTAATGATGCTGATATGCCCACTTTTGAACTTTCAGCTTCAAGTCTTTCGGAAAACATAAACATTGTTGATTTGCTTGCGATATCAGGACTTGCTCCTTCAAAAGGGGAAGGCAGACGTCTTGTTCAGCAGGGCGGCGTAAGCATTGATGGCAACAAAATCGACGATATTGCTTATGTAATCACAGAGGATATCTTCAGTGATGGTAAAATAGTACTTAAAAAGGGCAAGAAGGTATTTTTAAAGATAGTTCTTGTGAAATAAATAGGAAAGGGGTTTTAAAAGGTGTCTAAAGAATTACCAAAGACATATGACCCGAAGGCTGTTGAAGACAAAATTTACAGTAATTGGGTAGAAAAAGGATACTTTCATACAAAAATAGATAAAGACAAGGAGCCGTTTACCATAGTGATACCCCCACCCAATGTTACGGGGCAGCTACATATGGGACATGCCTTCGATGAAACATTGCAGGATATTCTTATTCGTTACAAGAGAATGCAGGGTTATGCAGCGCTTTGGGTTCCGGGAACTGACCATGCAGGTATTGCAACACAGATTAAGGTTGAAGCAGAGCTTCGTGAAAAAGAAGGGCTTACCCGCTATGATCTTGGTCGCGAAAAGTTCCTTGAACGAGTTTGGGACTGGAAAGAAAAATACGGTAATCGCATAATCAGTCAGCTGAAAAAAATTGGTTGTTCCTGCGACTGGGACAGAGAACGTTTTACCATGGACGAAGGCTGTTCAAAGGCTGTTCGTGAGGTTTTTGTTAATCTTTATAACAAAGGCCTGATTTACAGAGGCCCCCGAATCATCAACTGGTGCCCAAACTGTATAACAGCTCTTTCTAATGAAGAGGTTGAGCATGCAGAACAGGCAGGACATTTCTGGCACATAAAGTATCAGATAAAGGGTACTGATGAATATGTGGTGATTGCAACAACACGTCCCGAAACTCTTTTTGGTGATACTGCCGTCGCGGTTAATCCCGAAGATGAAAGATATAAGAGCCTTGTTGGCAAGATGTTGATTCTGCCTCTTACAGACAGAGAGATTCCCGTCATTGAAGATGAATATGTTGACAAAGAATTTGGAACAGGTTGTGTAAAAATAACGCCTGCTCATGACCCCAACGACTTTGAAGTTGGTAAACGTCATGACCTTGAAATCATAAAGGTTATGAACGACGATGCAACCATGAATTCATACGCAGGAAAGTATGAAGGTATGGATCGCTACGAATGCCGCTTGGCAATGATAAAAGACCTGGAAAAAATGGGCCTTCTTGTTAAGACAGAAGACCATTCCCACAATGTAGGACAGTGCTACCGTTGTGGCACAACAATTGAGCCAATCGTTTCTGACCAGTGGTTTGTAAAAATGAAGCCACTTGCAGAAGCAGCAATTGCGGCTGTGAGCAGCAAGGAAACAGAATTTGTTCCTGAGCGCTTTTCCAAAACATATATGAACTGGATGGAAAACGTATATGACTGGTGTATTTCGCGTCAGCTCTGGTGGGGACACAGAATCCCGGCGTTCTATTGTGATGATTGTGGCGAAATGACAGTTTCAAAAGATGATATTACTGTTTGCCCCAAGTGTGGAAAACCGGTAAGACAGGAAGAAGATGTTCTTGATACATGGTTTTCATCTGCGCTTTGGCCATTTTCAACACTCGGCTGGCCTGAAAAGACAGAAGATTTCAATTATTTCTATCCCACAAGCACACTTGTGACAGGGTACGATATTATTTTCTTCTGGGTATCAAGAATGATTTTCTCGGCTTGTGAACATACAGGAAAGGCTCCTTTCAAACATGTGTTCATTCACGGTCTTGTTCGTGACGGTAACGGCGAAAAAATGTCAAAATCCAAAGGCAATGGCGTTGACCCTCTTATGATTATAGATATGTTTGGTGCAGATGCCCTGAGATTTACCCTTGTTACAGGTGTTGCACCCGGAAATGATATGAGATTCCCGGTAACTTATGAGCCGCCTGTTGAAAAGGGTAATAATCCTAACCCGGCGATTAACAAGATTGTGGGAGCTCCCGGGGTTGAGGCAAGCCGCAACTTTGCAAACAAGATCTGGAATGCGTCAAGATTTGTAATGATGAATCTTACAATCGATAATGCCAAGCTTCCCGCAAAGGACAAGCTCCATATTGAAGATAAATGGATTCTTCACAAATATAACACTCTTGTAGCTGAGGTTACGGATAATCTTGAAAAATTTGAGCTTGGTATTGCAGTACAAAAACTCTATGACTTTATATGGGATGAGCTTTGCGACTGGTATATTGAGCTTGTAAAGCCAAGATTCTTTGAAGAAAATGAAAGCAATGAAACAGCTCAGAATGTTTTGGTTTATGTGCTTTCAAATACGCTTAAGCTGCTTCATCCGTTTATGCCGTTTATAACAGAAGAAATTTGGCAGGCACTTCCTCACGAGGGAGAAAGCATTATGATTTCCGAATGGCCTAAATTTGACGAAGCTCTTTGCGACGAGGTTGCAGCAGCAAATATGCTTGCAATTATGGATGCCATTAAGGGTATCAGAAACGTAAGAAACGAGATGAATGTACCTCCTTCAAAAAAGGTTAAGCTTTTTGTTGTTACAAATGAAGCCGAGCTTTTTGGTCAGGCAAAAGTATTCTTTGAGAAGCTTGCAAGTGCTTCGGAAGTAGAAATACTTACAAACAAAGAAGGCGTTTTTGAAAATGCTGTTTCTGTAGTTACTGCAAAAGCGGAAATTATGCTCCCAATGGATGAGCTGGTTGACCGCGAGAAGGAGATTGAACGTCTTACCAAGGAAAAGACAAGACTTGAGGGCGAGATTAAGAGAGTTGAAGGAAAGCTTTCAAACAAGAACTTTACCGATAAGGCTCCCGCAAACGTGGTTGAGGAAGAGCGTCGTAAAGGCGAAAACTACAAAGCTATGCTTGAAAAGGTTCTTGAAAGCCTCGGAAAAATGTCGTAAAATAAAACTTTTGACGAATATAAAAAAATACAGTCGATTTATGAAATCGACTGTATTTTTTTGTGATTTTCCGACGTACGAAACGCAAAATATAAAAAGGAAAAATATGTAAAAATCAAGAAGTATTAAAGGAAGAAAAATCGTACGTAATGAGGGAGGAAAAGTTATGGATATAAACTTAGAGACGATAGGAACTACTTTGATAGCAAAAATAGATGGCGAGATAGACCATCACACAGCATCAAAGCTAAAAAGTGAGATTGACAGAGAACTTAATTTAAGAAATATTATAAATCTGGTGCTTGATTTTGATGGTGTAACCTTTATGGATAGCTCAGGGATAGGAATGATTGCAGGAAGATATAAGGAAATTCAGGCTCGTGGCGGACGAGTTATGGTAATAAGGGTAAAACCGCAGGTGGATAGAGTTTTAGAAATTTCAGGGCTTAAGAAAATTCTTGAGTGCAGCCATTAAAAAAGGAGGGATACATATGGGAAATTATATGAAGTTAGAGGTGCCCGGAAAAAGCTGTAACGAGGCATTTGTGAGGGCGGTTGTTTCAGCTTTTGCAGTACAGCTGGATTTAAGTGTTGAGGAGCTTGCAGACATAAAGACTGCGGTGTCAGAAGCGGTAACAAATTCGGTTGTTCACGGATACGCAAATATGAAAGGAGTAATAAGGATTGTTTGTCGGGTAATAGATGATTTTTTTGAGGTTGAAATCACAGATTTCGGTGTAGGAATTGAAGATATCGGGATGGCGATGCAACCGCTTTTTACCACAATGCCGGAGGAGGAAAGAAGCGGAATGGGGTTTACTGTTATGCAGACCTTTATGGACGAGCTTTCTGTTAAATCTGTAGCAGGAGAAGGGACAACCATTAAAATGAAAAAGCGCATAGGGGGATAGGCTGTGCAGACAAAAAATTTCAACGAAAATTTTGATGTTCTTATAAAACGGGCTCAAAGCGGGGATATGTCGGCACGGGACAAAATAGTTGATGAAAATATAGGTCTTATTCACAGTGTGGTAAAGCGTTTCAGCGGCAGAGGATACGAAACGGAGGATTTGTTTCAGCTGGGTGCGATAGGACTAATCAAGGCGATAGAAAAATTTGACACAACGTTTGAAGTCAGGTTTTCCACCTATGCAGTTCCTATGATAATGGGAGAGATAAAAAGGTTTATACGTGACGATGGTATTATAAAGGTAAGCCGAAGCATAAAGGAGCTTGCGGTAAAGGTTTTAAGCATGCGTGAGGCAATTCTTAATGAGACAAATACCGAACCTAAAATCAAAGAGCTTGCCGAAAAACTGGGGGTATCGCCTGAGGAGGTTGCGATGGCACTTGAATCAGGGATAAAGCCTGATTCAATTTATGAACCTTTGGGCGACGATGACGACAAAGCACTTGCTGACAAGCTTGAAAGCCCGTTTGATTGTGAAACAAAGGTTGTCAACCATCTTTTGGTGGAAAAGCTTTTATCGGAATTCGGGGAAAGGGAACAAAAAATAATTATATTGAGATACTTCAAACAAAAAACACAAGCAGAGATAGCAAGAACGTTGGGAATTTCTCAGGTTCAGGTCTCAAGAATAGAAAAAAAAGTTCTTACTATGATGAAAAAGATGCTTGCAGAGGAATAAAACCGAAGATGCAGCACAAGAATTGTTAGATTGACATATTAAAGCGTTTTGTGATATAATTATTAAAAATTGAATCTGCTGAAGTAAGTTAAAATGCGTTGTGGATACTGAAAAATAACAAAAAGTTTGGGTGTGGTTAAAAAATGAGCTACAAATACTTTGAGAACCGCTCTTGCGAGTTCTACCCTTGTCACGATGCTGAGACTATTAACTGCTTTTTTTGTTTTTGTCCGCTTTATACAATGGATTGCGGTGGTAATTTTGAAATGATTACGTCAGCAGACGGAAGGCTTATAAAGGATTGCAGCAAATGTTTGATTCCCCATAGTAAGAATGGGTATGAGTGGGTAATTGAAAAGTTAAAGTTTACAAACACGAATGAAAACAGGGGTGGAAGCGATGAATCCAAAATTTGAAATTGAAGAACTCAGAAAGACTATCGAGCAACACAATCACAATTATTATGTAATGGATAATCCCACCATTTCTGATTTTGAGTATGATGCTTTGATGCAAAGACTTATAAAGCTTGAAGAGGAAAATCCTGAGTTTGCTGATGAAAATTCTCCAACAAAGCGTGTAGGGGGTGCAGTTCTTTCTGCTTTTGAACAAATACAGCATCATATCCCGATGCAAAGTCTGGGGGATGTTTTTTCGTATGATGAGCTTATGGAATTTGACCTCAGAGTTCGTCAGGGGTTAAACGGAGAAACCCCAGAATATGTGGTCGAAATGAAAATTGACGGACTTTCGGTGTCACTTGAATATGAGAACGGGAAGTTTATGCGTGGCTCTACCAGAGGAGACGGATTTATCGGAGAGGATATAACCGAAAACCTTAAAACAGTTAAATCTATCCCGTTGACGATTGAAGATGAATCAGCACATCTTGAAGTAAGAGGCGAAGTTTATATGCCGCTTCAAAGCTTTGAAAAGGTAAATGCTGAAAAGGCTGCTTTGGGAGAACAGCTTTTTGCTAATCCGCGAAACGCAGCGGCAGGGTCGCTTCGTCAGCTGGACAGCAAAATCAGTGCAAAGCGTGGACTTGATATATTTGTATTTAATATTCAGGATGCTCCCGATGGCTTTTCTGCCAGTCACAGTGAAGGACTTGAAAAGCTTTGTGAGCTTGGTTTTAAAGTAAGCCCGAAACGCAGCGTTGTAAATTCTATGGAAGATGCTTATCTGGAAATACTTAAAATAGGCGAGGAACGAGAAAATTTGCCATTTGATATAGATGGAGCGGTGGTAAAGGTTAACAGCTTTGCTCAGCGTGAAATCCTTGGTACAACCTCAAAAGTACCCAAATGGGCTATTGCTTATAAGTTCCCTGCAGAGCAGCAAGAGACTACTCTTGAGGATATTGTTCTTCAAGTAGGAAGAACAGGGGTTATCACTCCAAATGCGGTTCTTACACCAGTAAAAGTTTCGGGGTCAACGGTAAGTCGTGCAACTCTTCACAATCAGGATTTTATAAAGAACAAGGATATACGTATAGGGGACAGAGTTCTTATACAAAAGGCAGGAGATATAATTCCTGAGGTTGTGTCGGTATTAAAAGAAAAGCGAAACGGAACAGAACGGGAATTTGTTATGCCGACACATTGTCCCGCTTGTAATAGCGAGCTTTTCCGTGAGGAAGGGGAGGCTGCTTTAAGATGCATAAATGAAAGTTGTCCCGCTCAGAAGATACGGAATATAATCCATTTTGCATCAAGAGGTGCGATGGATATTGAAGGGCTTGGCGAGGCTGTGGTAGAACAGCTTGTTGAGGCTGAACTTATAGAAAATGTGGCAGATTTATTTTATCTTGAATTTGAGGATTTGGTTAACCTGGAGCGCTTTGCTGAAAAATCTGCACAGAATTTGATAGAGGCAATTGAGTCAGCTAAACAGAATCCTCTCGACAAGCTTTTGTATGGTTTGGGGATAAGGCTTATTGGTTCAAGAGGTGCAAAAGCTCTGGCAGCACACTTTAAAAATATAGACAGCATTATGGATGCAAGCTTAGAAGAGATTTCATCTATCCCTGATATCGGCGAAAAAATGGCTGAAAGTCTGGTTAATTACTTTACCAGACGGGAAACTATTGAACTGATAGAGAGGATGAAGAGAGCAGGTGTAAATATGACTGCTGAAGAAAAAACGACGGGCGACAGATTAATGGGCAAAGTTTTTGTTTTAACGGGAACATTGCCCACCTTAAAACGTTCAGAGGCTCAGGCTCTTATTGAGGAAAATGGGGGCAAGGTCTCCTCCTCAGTTTCAAAAAATACGGATTTTGTATTAGCGGGCGAGGAAGCAGGAAGCAAGCTTGAAAAGGCTCAATCTCTTGGTATTGCGATAATTTCTGAGGATGAACTTTTGAAAATGCTTGCTTGAATTTAAAAATTGAATATTCACATATTAAAAGCGTGCAGATTTTTGTCTGCACGCTTATTTTATAATTTATTAACGATTTAAATATTCTTTTAGCTCATTCATACAAGCTTTTGCTGATTTATAGCCATCATCATAAAGCTCTTTAAGTTTTTCGGGACGTCTTTCGGTACGTGAAAAACCCTGAGTGTCAGTTGGTGAAATCACAAAAACTTTACCTTTTTTCTCACTCTCAAAAAGCTCTTTTCTGTCGTTGTTATAAACCTCTGGCCTTTTAAGAAGTGTCTCGGTAAAGGCGGGGTATTTTTTGTAGATTCGACTTGCAAGCTTTACAGATGCATCGCTCGTTTTTGCGTAACTTTTTTCACGGGTAAGCACGGTAATAACCTTGTCACACCCATCGTTAATGGCACGACGGAATGGGATGGGGTCGCTTATGCCACCGTCCATATATAAATTTCCGTTAAGATTTTCAGGCTGAAACAAAATGGGAAGTGCACAGCTTGCCCATACAAGGTCTATATGTGAATCCCAGTTTTCCTTTGAAAGCTCGTGGTATTCAGCCTTTCCTGTTTCAAGATTGGTAACAACTGCAATTGATGTTGTGTTTTCGGTATATTCCACAAATGCTTTAAAGTCAAAGGGCACAAGCTCCTCAGGAATTCTGTGAAAAGCAAATGATTTGTTGTAATATGAACGATTTTTGGGATTAAATAAGTGACGCATACCCATATATCGCTTATCATGCATATAGGTAAGAGACAGTTTTAAATTTCTGCCAATCTGGCGTGAAATATAGCTTGTTCCGTAAGCAATACCTGCAGAAACGCCAATGACATAATCTGCAAAAATTCCTTCTTCTAAAAGTGCATCCATCACACCGCAGGAAAACAAACTGCGACTTGCACCACCTTCTAAAACCAAACCGAGCTTCATTAAAACTAACCTCTTTTAAATATATTTTTAAATCATCTATCTTACAGGAAGGGCATAAAACAAAAATGCAAAGTAGTGAAGCACGCTTCCGGCAAGCACAAACATATGCCATACAGAATGCATATAACGGGGTTTTTTCAAAGCAAAAAATACAATACCGCCTGTATAACTAAGCCCTCCAAGCACTAAAAGCCATATTCCAGGGCTGGGAATTTTGCTGAGTGTTGGGTATGCCACAAAAATAATCGACCAACCCATAAGTAAATACAAAACCATTGAAATTTTTTGGAATTTCTTCACATTTATCGAATTAAGAACAATTCCCAAAGTGGCACAACCTGCATTTAAACCAAAGAGGGTCCATCCCAAAGCACCTCGCATAAGAGCTAATGAAATTGGAATATATGAACATAATATAAGTACAAAAATTGAGCAATGGTCAAAAATCTGGAAAACTTTTTTTGCCTTTATGTTGGTAAGGGAATGGTAAAGAGTTGAACACAGGTAAAGCAAAATAAGACCTGCTCCGTAAAGTGAAGCGGCAACAATGCTCATAGCATCTCCGTGGAAACAGGCATAGACAATTGCTACAGCGGTACCTGCAATTGCGAGGAGGGTGCCTACCCCGTGGGAAATGGCATTAACGATTTCTTCGCCCATTGATTGATTATTAAATTTTGCTATTTCTTCTTTGTTAAACATAAGTTGCCTCCTTTAATACTCGATAAATTATATAATTTTTCCTAAAAATTGTCAATAGATAAAAAATAGTGTTTACAATAATATAACAAATGGTGTATAATTAAATGACAATAAATTCCGATACGAAAGGATATATAAAATGGGTGTTTTTAAAAAGCTTACACAGCTTTATTTTGCGTTTTTCAGGATAGGGGCGTTTACTTTTGGTGGTGGATACGCAATGCTTCCTATGCTGGAAAAGGAAATTGTTATTAAGTATAAATGGGCAACTATGGAAGAATTAATGGATTATTTTGCAATTGGTCAATGTACACCCGGCATTATTGCGGTAAATACAGCTACCTTTGTCGGATATAAGGAGAAAGGAACTTTAGGCGGGATTGCTGCAACTTTAGGTGTTGTTACACCATCGGTTATTATTATTTCACTCATTGCGAAAGCTTTATCATTTTTTTATGAAAATCCAATAGCCAAGCATGCATTCAGTGGGATAGGGGTTGCTGTTTCTGCTATCTTAATCCAGGCTGTTGTAAAGCTTATAAAAGCAGGTAAGTTCGATGTGTTTACTGCTTTTATCGCTTTATCAGCCTTCTTGCTGTCGTTTGTTTTTGATTTTTCAACAATACTGATAATTATTATTTCAGGAGTATTGGGATTGGTTTACAAGGCAGCCAAACGGAAGCATAAGGAGAAATAAAATGTATATAAATATCATTTATGAGTTTTTTAAAATAGGACTTTTCTCAGTCGGTGGAGGTCTTGCAACACTCCCGTTTCTTTTTGATTTATCCGAGAAATATACAGCCTGGTTTTCGGCAAGTGAGCTTACAAATATGATTGCTGTTTCTGAATCTACGCCTGGTCCTATAGGGGTAAATATGGCGACATATGTAGGATTTAATCTTGGTGGAGTTTTAGGTGGAGTTGTTGCAACTTTGGCATTGACAGCGCCGTCTCTGATTATCATACTGCTGATAGCACGGATTTTGGAAAAATTTAAAGACAGTCTCTTTATCAAAGATTTGTTTTACGGACTTCGCGCAGCGGTTGCAGGGCTTATTGCAGCTTCTGTGCTTGGGGTAATTATACAAAATTTAGTTCAGGCTGATGCGGGAGCTTTTCTTGAAATGTTTGAGGTAAAAAAGCTTTTGATTTTTGCAGTTATTTTGGCGGCTGTGTTTAAGTTTAAAAAGCATCCGCTTGTCTAAAATGAGGAATTAGGAATGAGGAGTGCGAAATTAAATGAGGTGCACTCATCACTTCAATGTTTTTTGTTATACTAATAAATAGCGAAAATCTCACTTTAATCAAAAAAATCATTATCAATATTAAGAAAGGTGAAGATGATGAATTACGAAATTAGACACTTTAACTCTCCCGTATTGCGCTTTTCGGCTGATGACGGAGCAGAAAGTAATATAGAAGTGTTGTGGGTAACTGATAACAAGC
>JAZNMD010000144.1:0-2482 GCA_045579385.1 Clostridia bacterium | reverse complement strand
ATATATGCGGGTATGGCGGAATGGCCAGCCGCGCTAGATTCAGGTTCTAGTGAGGGTTCCCCCATACAGGTCCAAGTCCTGCTACCCGCACCAACAAAAAGACCTCTTTTGTCTACTGGACAAAAGGGGTCTTTTTGAATGAAGCGCGCCTTGCGGCGCATGAAGCGAGTTGCGCAGCAACTCGTGAAGCAGGGCTTCACCCTATGAAGCATACCTTCGGCATATGAGGATACGTGGGCGCGCTTCGCTTCATGGCGGCAACGCCGCCGCTTCATACAAGCCGCAGGCTTGTGCTTCATATTTGCGAAGCGAAAGCTTCATTTTTTCGACTCTAAAGTTTTTCGAAATTTTGTAGATGCATTTCGGGCATTTTCGGTCTGTAGACAGATTCGAACCAGCGAAACGGTTGAAATGTTTACAAAGTTGTGGTATAATAAAAAAGAAAGGCGGTGAGGCAATGTTTGGAGCAATATACGGAGATGTAATCGGTTCGTATTACGAGGTTCATTGTACAAAGGATTACAATTTTGAATTTAACAAAGACAGCTTTTTTACAGATGATAGCGTATTGATCGCGGCAGTCTGCAAGGCAATTCTCAATAATCCATCCGAAATATCCAAATGGACTCTTCGCGCGCGAGCAAAAGAATACGCCTCACAATACCGTCAATATTATTCGTATCACCCACACGCAGGATTTGGTAATATGTTTGCCGCTTGGGCGAAAGATCCGTATGCAAGAAACGGACACAGTTATGCAAACGGTGCCTCCATGCGCGTTATCCCGATCGGATATGCGTATGATTCGTTAGAGCAAACTCTCTTGCAAGCAAAAGCAAGCTGTCTTTCTACCCACAATCACCGTGAGGCAATTGTTGGAGCACAAGCAGTTGCCGCATCAATCTTTATGGCACGGAACGGTGCGGATAAAGAGCAAATTAAAGCGTATTTGGAAAAAGCGTTTAAATACAAACTGTCAACGCCACTTTACACCATCAAAGAAACGCACGTGTTTGATAGCCGTACATCGTATAGTGTTCCGCCTGCAATTATTGCATTTTTGGAATCGACGGATTATGAAAGCGCAATCAGAAATGCAATCTCTCTTGGAGGTGATGCAGATACACAGGCGTGCATAGCCGGCGGTATTGCAGAAGCTTATTATAAAGAGATTCCCGAGCATATTAAGCGTTTTTGTGATAGTAGAATAGATGTATCAATAAAATCCGTTGTGAAAGAATTTAATCAAAAATATCTGATTACATAGGACTCGTTGCAAGCATGGCGTTAAAAATCCGGTAGAACGCGGAGTCTTTTAACGCCCACCATCGCCAAAGGGTTAGTCTACCCTCTGCAAAATCAGCTTGCATCTAAATCGGACACACATCACAAAAATCTCCTCGAACAAAGTTCGGGGAGATTTTTACTTTTTAACTCTTCGTTTTTCACTAGCTCTAAAAATTTCCTCAAAACAAAAGATTGCTATAAAAAACAAAAGCATTTATGTTTTTATTGTCCTTTTTATAGGACATATAAAATGCTATAATTACAACAACCCTACCGATGCAGTGATGAAAATCAGCAAAAAAAAGGACTGCGATTTAACATCTTATGGGTTTGTAAAAATAGCGTTGCAGCTCCACTCAATTGCCCCGAAAGCACGATATTAAAGCAAAAACAAACTGCATTATGCAAATTACTTTTACATAAAGCAAAGAAAGGTTGTGAATCATATGAACATCAATATTCGTTACTTAAATGACTATCCCTTAGAAGAAAACTATGCTGCTTGCAAAAGTTTTCTAAAAACTATAAATTGGCAACATATATATAAAGAAATTGATAAAAACAATGTTGCATATTATGATGTTTCGCAGGTTATATCTCTTTTTCCACACCTAACTCTTGATAAAGAGTATAGGTTGATTTGCTGCCTTCAGTCTGAATATCACGGTATTTTCGGTAGAGTCGTGGCAATAAAAAATGAAGAAGAAATCAAAGCATTTAACGTTTCAAAAAGGAACTTTCTTGATGACCTAGAGTTGCCCAAAACCTCTGTTTTCCCTATGGAAAAAATATATAACGACAACAGTGCTGAAGGCTATCTCGAGGCTGTCCTTTGTAAGCTTTTCCTTGACGCAATTCCTTACGTTAGGTTTATATATCCTCAATGGGACATTATCGAAACCTTAGCACCAACTGATTATCTTGACAAATGGAACGTATATATCAATACACAATCCTGGTGCCCCATTTTCGTGGATAACAAAATCACTTGCGTTAGGCATGTGTTTGAAAACGGCTTTAGTGCCTCGGACGGAAAAGATAAGCTTTATTTGACCGAATATACTTTTTATAATTACCCCTTTGTCAAAAACAAAACACCTCAGCATTGTGTTTTTAAAGAGTCATCTGTCTTAATTGCCGAAGAAAAAGAGGGACGATAAATTTTTTAAACCAAAACAAAAGCACCGATGCTATC
>JAZNMD010000143.1:0-2708 GCA_045579385.1 Clostridia bacterium | reverse complement strand
CTACAGTGTAGATGGTGTTGAAGTTTCCAAAGAGGATTGGGACTATATCTACACTGCCCGTTTCACCGTGGCATCCAATTTCTCCGGTGAAAATGCCTGCATTCCCAGCTACAGTGAAAACATCGAAGGTGCCAAGGCATTTTTGAGCTTCCTGTATTCTGATGAGGGCTATCGTGTATACGCAAATGCAATCAAGACACCTATGCCTCTGACCTTGTCTGACGGTTCTCAGCTGGATATGTCTAACTGGAATGCATTCCAGATCAGTCAGGTGGAAATTTTGGAAGAAGCTGTGGCAATGCCTTGCTACTATGTAGCATCCAGACATAACATTTTCAAGGTTGGCGGTGCAACAAAGTTTGCAGATGTTCCCTATGTTTCCAGACTGTGCGCATCCAACAAGGCCGACCGGAAGAGCGCAGATGCGATTTGGGATGAGATTATCGCCAAGGTGAACGACGAATACGAAAACAAATGGCTGGCAAATATTAAATAATAAAGGGCGGGATGAAGATGAAAGCAATTAAAAAATTAGCATTGCTCCTCATCGCGCTGTTGGTAATTCCTCCTATTGTGCCTGCAAATGCAGGCACAGTAGAAAAAGAAACTACTTTGCTTGTTGACGGTCAATTGAATAACACAGACTGGTTTGATGCTGAAGACAGCACCTATATGGAAGAAGATAAATTGCATTTTCCGGCAGACGGTTTTGGAAATACCCGTGTAATTTCCAAAAGCATTGCCCAGGAGGATCTGGCATATAAGAATATGTTTACTCTGAGCGCTCAGGTGCAGATTACAGAGCTTCCGGAAAATGAAAAGTTTATTTTTGCAATAGGACTGGACAGCATCGAAGCCTTCAGCGGAGAACCCGGCAACATTGAAATTGAAATTACCAACAATGGCTCCCTGCAAATGGGCGTTGTCTATTATGAGGAAAACGGTAATGCAAGTGTCATTGCAGAGCCGAAAGCGATAGGAGTCCAGGTAGGGGATTTCTTTACAGTGACATTGCGTGCAGATACAGCCAGAAACCTGGATATTGCGGTAAATGGCGTAACTGTTTTTGCCTTTACGGAAATTTCCTCTTTGGAAGGCAGAATTGGATTTTTGAAGACAGGTCATTGCGGAGCATATATGAGCGAGGCAACAGCTGAGTTTACCCATTATGACCGGCCGGAAAATCCCAATCTTACTGAAAATTTTGAAACGGAAATTTACAACAACAACCTATTTACCACAAATTTTATTTCCTATGCCCGCTATCCGGCCTATATTGCGGTAGAGGATGTGGAAGGAAACAGCGCCCTTCGGTTTTACAATATGAAGCTGGGATACTTCGGCACAAAGTATGCATATTCCAATTTTGAACTTACCTTTGATGTACCCCATTATTACCGGAATATGATCAAGGATGAAAACGGAAAATTGCTGGCTGCACCCACAATGGAATTTTTGGTATCTGTAGGTGACGATGCAATGGACTTCGGTGGCTTTGGTTACGCCACTTCTGTAGAGGCGATTCGTTTTACAAAGGATACTGTCCACGGTTTGAACCACACTCCTGAAAAATTCAGAGTAAAATACGGTGAAAAAGGATACTGTGATATTGCTACTGACGAGGGTTTTTCCGTTCTGCTGAGAATGGTGGACGGCCATTTGGAAGTGGGAATGAAAGCTTTGGATGCAGATAAATTCGATATGATTGCTGCGGCAGATTACGAGGATTTCCGTACCGGCTATATCAAAATCTGGAGCGTTAATGACGGTAATTTTGCAATTGACAATATTAAAATTACAAACTTGGATGATAGTGCCAAGCTGACAGATGTAGAATTTCAAAGTGCTGCATTTGTTTCTGAGGATTATGATTACCAGCCTTCTGAGTTGGTATTTCGTCCTCAGGATCAGATAAATACCAAGCAAAATAACACAAATTCCTTGAATTGGCAACCCGTGATCATAGCCGGTTTCGTTTCTGTGGCGATCATTCTGTGCGCTGCGACAGTGTCCGTTTGTCTGAAAAAAAGAAAGAGCAAGGAGGTTGCGTAAAGTGAAAAACATAACAATCAAGCGTGTTTTTGCGTTTGTAATGTGTATGATGATATGCATCCCTTTGCTTTTTGGCTGCAGTAGTCAAAAACAGCAGGTTATTGAGCCTTTGCAGGCAGAAAAAATAAACACCTTTTCTTTTGACCTGTTGGGCGGCACCGATGTAATGCCCATCGCCGGTTTCTATGGACCTATGAACAAAAGCTATTCTGCAAGAGGCCAGAAACTTCCGGACTACTACACCGATGAATTCTTTACTTTATTGGCAGAGTGCGGAATCAATGTTCTGGCATATACCGGCGCAGACTATGCAGATGATCCGGACTTGACCATGAAGCTGCTTGATCTTGGTGAAAAGTACGGCATTGGTATCTATGTAACCGATAGCTATATTACCAGCAATATCGGCGAAAACACACTGTCCTTAGAAGAGTTGGACGAGCGGGTAAACAATTATATTAACCACCCTGCCTGTTTGGGCTTGCAGGTGGTTGACGAGCCTGTCAGTGACAACTACAACAGCTATCACCCCGAAAAAAATATGAAGCTGTATGCACTGCTGTTCAAGAGGTTGAACGAGCTGGGTGTTACAACATACGGCAACCTCTATCGGTTAAATGAGTTAGGTCCTATCAAGTATGAGATGTATGTACAGG
>JAZNMD010000142.1:0-3021 GCA_045579385.1 Clostridia bacterium | reverse complement strand
CAATAAACAGATGCAAGGAAAAATCTTTGTTCAATAAAATCAAACTGAAAAAACAGCTTTTCGTTAAGGGGACAAAGTCCGAAAGTGAAATGGGCATCCTTGTTGAGGGAATGGGCAGAGTAAATTATGGCAAAGAGCTTTATGACCGTAAGGGTATTTCAAATGTTCATTTTGCAAATCAGGTGTTGACCGATTTTGATGTTTACACAATACCCTTAGATAATCTCGAAAGTCTTAAGTTCAAGAATATTAAAACGGAAAATAAAAACGGACCTGTGTTCCTCAAAGGTAAATTCAAAGCAGGTAATGGTGAGTGCTTTGTTAATATGAACGGCTTTACAAAGGGTTATGTTTTTGTCAACGGATTCAATCTCGGCAGATATTGGAATATAGGTCCGCAAAAAGCTTTGTATCTGCCCGGAGCAATTCTCAAGGATGAAAACGAGATTATAATTTTTGAAATTGAAAAATACAAAACACCTGAAGTTGTTATCGGAGCAAATCCAATGTTAGGGTAAAGAAAATATAGTGTTGAGGTAACCGTATGATCAACATAAAAGACATTAAGATCTTATCTTCTCTTGAAAAAATCTACGACAGCGATAAAATGCCAACAGCCGAATATAAAGGTTTTTCTATGCTAAAAAATGAAAAGAAATCTTTTCAGCTTGCAATAGAAACTACAGAGGATTGTGAAATAAATTTAGTATATAAAAGCACGGTTAAAGACTTGCGCATATATACTGTCCGGAATATCAAATCCGATTTCCCTATGTGGAAAAAAGGTGCCGACGACTATTTCAGATTCAGCGAAAGCGGATATTATCCCGATTTGCTTTTGCCTTCTGACGGCAAAGTGAATGCCGAGAAGGGCATAACTGTTTTTTGGTTCGAGGTTGACGCTGCTCAGAACGACGCAGGTAAACACAGAATAGACTTCACCGTCGGCAGCAAGAAAGCAAGCATTGAAATTGAAATTATTGATGCAGAGCTTGATTTCAAAGATTTTGTTTACACTTGCTGGTTTCATACGGATTGCCTGATGACTTATTATAAATTCGATGCTTTCTCTGATGAATACTGGAGAGTAACGGAAAACTTTCTGAAAACTGCAAAAGAGTACGGAATGAACTGTGTTCTGACTCCGATTTTTACGCCTCCTCTTGACACACAAAAAGGCAAGGAAAGACCCACGGTTCAGCTTATTGATATAACAGTAAAAGACGGTGTTTACTCTTTTAACTTTGACAAGCTTACACAGTGGATTGAAATGGCTCATCGCTGTGGTATTGAATATTTTGAACTTGCTCATTTTTACACACAATGGGGAGCAAAGCACGCTCCTAAAATTATGGCAACGGTCGACGGTAACTATAAAAGGATTTTTGGTTGGAAGACGCGTGCAAACTCACGCAGGTATAAAGACTTCCTTACGGCTCTTTCTGTTGAACTTAAGAAATATTTTGAAGAAAGAAGTCTCAAAAGCAAGGTACTCATCCATGTAAGTGATGAGCCTAATGCCGCTATGCTCCGTACTTATAAAAAAGCTTCCATGCATATTCACAGCCTTTTTGAAGGTTATAAAATTGTAGATGCTCTTTCGGATTACTCTTTCTATAAAAAGAAAATAGTTTCAAATCCAATACCCGCAAGTGACCATATAGATAAGTTTATCGGAAATGTTGATAATCTCTGGGTATATTATTGCAGTGCCCAAACGAATCACAATGTAGCCAACAGATTTTTCTGTAACGAATCAATAAGAACAAGAGTCATCGGTTATCAGATGTTCAAATTTGGCATAAGAGGTTTTTTGCAGTGGGGGTATAATTTCTATTTTACAAGGCTTTCAAAAGCTCCTGTAAACCCTTACGAGGTTACAGATGCAGGTAAAGCGTTTCCGTCAGGTGACAGTTTTGTAGTGTATCCGGCAGAAAACGGCACAGCTTATCATTCGCTCAGGCTTAAAGTTTTCTATGATGCTCTGCAGGACATGGCTGCACTCAATACGCTGGAAAAACTTACAGATAAAAGATATTGTCTTTCTGTTATCGAAGAAGAAGGAAAGCATAATATAACATTCAGAGAATATCCTCATAATGACGGATGGCTGCTTACAACAAGAGAAAATATAAACGCTGCTATCAAAGAAAACATGTGTAAATAAACAAGAAAAAGCAACCACCGGCTCAACTGTGTATGAGCCGGTGGTTGTGTAATTTTTGCTTGCAGTTAAAATAACAAGCGAATAATACTACTGCAAATCGATTTTATATGTATTTTTGTTCAAATCAATAACGACAGATGTGCCGTCTGAATAAGTAGCTTTTTGTTTACGGTAACTTCCCAGGAACTCGTGCTTTAACATTTCCTTGTTGTAGAGCTTTGCCTGCAACTCGCAAAGAGGTCTGATGCGTTCAAACTCTTTCTTCAAGTCTTCGTCGCTCATCATTTCAATATCAGCTGTACGGTTGTCTGTTCCGATTTTACGAAGAGAATTTCCGTATGGGTGAATATACGGCATACCTGCATTCAATGCGCCGTATAAGTCACCGTCTTCGCCTTTGGGAATACCCCAGTTGTTAAACCAATTCCACGGAACCATAATACAATCGTGATAAACAAGATTTCCGAGAGGAACAGGAATTCCGACCGCCTCGCCGTTTTCTTGAGGGCGAAGAGCATGGGGGCCGTGATGTACAAGCGCAAGGTGGTTGAGAAGCTGCATCCCCGGCTCTTCGGAAGACATGACAAACCCCTTTTTGTTAAGATAATCAAAGCACTCGCCACGGAATTGCATGCTTTCCTCTCTTGTAATTCGGTGGTCTTTGTGGAAACACTCATCCCCCTGCATAATTGAAAAAACATCAAGATACGCTCCCTGCACATCGACACCGTGTTCTTCAAGCTCGGTATAAGTTCTTTTTACAGCTTCAAGAGCAAATTCGGAGCAAAGATAGCTGTGTTCACCGCCATCCCAAATTGAGCAATACGGATTTGTGCCATCAATATTTGTCACAG
>JAZNMD010000141.1:0-17980 GCA_045579385.1 Clostridia bacterium | reverse complement strand
TATCAAAAGCAAATTTTGAAGGAGGGTACAGCATGGCAACAGAGAAGATCAGAATCAGACTTAAGGCTTATGACCACAACCTTATCGACCAGAGCGCCGAGAAGATTGTTGAAACAGCCAAGAGAACGGGAGCGAAAGTCTCAGGACCTATTCCGCTTCCAACCAAGAAGGAAGTCGTTACAATCCTCAGAGCTGTTCATAAGTACAAGGACAGCCGTGAGCAGTTTGAACTGAGAACTCACAAGAGATTGATTGACGTTTTGGCACCCAACGCTAAAACAATCGACGCACTTAAGCACCTTGACTTGCCGGCAGGTGTTGATATCGAGCTTAAGATATAGTCTTTGCTTGATAAATTATTAAATCGGTAAGAAAAAAATTTGGTTACGTTGGAAGCATCCAACCGCTGACCCGTATGTAAGTTCTTAAAAAGAACCGATGCATATGAAATTTAGGAGGAAAAAATTATGAAAAAAGCAATCTTAGGCAAAAAGCTTGGTATGACTCAGATTTTTGCAGAAGACGGTACACTTGTTCCGGTTACTGTTATTGAAGCAGGTCCGTGCAGTGTAGTCCAGAAGAAGACGGAAGAAGTTGACGGTTACACCGCAGTTCAGGTTGGCTTCGAGGACAAAAGAGAAAAGTTGGTAAACAAGCCTATGAAGGGTCACTTTGCAAAAGCAAATGTTACACCGAAACGGTATCTCAGAGAACTTAAGCT
This sequence comes from Clostridia bacterium, assembly GCA_045579385.1. Lineage (GTDB taxonomy): Bacteria > Bacillota > Clostridia > Monoglobales > Monoglobaceae > SIG440. The sequence continues at coordinate 17,259 of JAZNMD010000141.1, read as the reverse complement.
TGATGCAGCTAGCGAGTTAAACGTCGGTGACGAAATCAAAGTTGACGTATTCCAGGAAGGCGACATACTTGACGTTACAGGCACAAGCAAGGGTCACGGATACGCAGGCACCATTAAAAGATGGGGAACTCACAGAGGTCCTATGACTCACGGTAGCCACTATCACAGAGGTCCCGGTTCACTCGGTGCTTGTTCTTCACCATCACGTGTGTTTAAGGGAAAGAAGCTTCCCGGTCACTTCGGTGTGGACAAGGTTACAATCCAGAACCTCAGTCTTGTGAAGATAGATGCAGAGCGCAATCTTCTTTTGGTTAAGGGAAGTGTTCCCGGTCCTAAGGGCGGATTGCTCGTAGTGAAAAATGCAGTTAAGGCAAACGCCTAAACTCAGAGAGGAGGATATAAGATATGCCAAAAGTAGCATTATATAACACAGACGGCAAACAGGTCGGTGATATAGAATTAAATGAAAATGTGTTTGGCGCAGAAGTCAGAGCAGACATTATGCACGAAGTAGTTGTTAACTACCTCGCAAACCAGAGACAGGGCACACAAAGCACAAAGACTCGTACAGAAGTCAGCGGCGGCGGAATCAAGCCCTGGAGACAGAAGGGCACAGGCCGTGCAAGACAGGGCAGTATCCGTGCTCCACAGTGGGTTGGCGGCGGAGTAGCTCTTGGTCCTAAGCCCAGAGATTACAGATATGCTGTAAACAAGAAGGTAAGAAGACTTGCTCTTAAGTCAGCACTTTCTTCAAAGGTTTTGGAGAACGATCTTATCGTTCTTGAAAGTCTTTCATTGGATGAGATTAAGACAAGTGAGATGGCTAAGATTTTAGCAAATCTCGGCGTAACAGAAAAGGCACTTATCGTACTTCCCGAGAATGACAAGAACGTTGTTCTTTCAGCAAGAAACCTGAAGGGTGTTGAAACAACATTCGTGGGAGCAATCAACACATACGAGGTGCTTAAGTCTACAAAGTGCATCATCACTAAGGATGCGGCACTTAAGCTTGAGGAGGTGTACGCATAATGAATATGACATCTCATGATATTATTAAAAGACCTATTATAACAGAACAGAGCATGGATAATGTTGCAGACAAAAAGTACACATTTGAGGTTGCTAAGAATGCAAACAAAATCCAGATAAAGAAAGCTGTTGAAGAAATTTTCAAGGTAAAGGTTCAGAGCGTTACAACCATCAACTATATTGGCAAAACCAAGAGAATGGGTGTTCACGTTGGCAAGAGAGCAGATTGGAAAAAGGCTGTTGTTAAACTCACTCAGGACAGCAAAACAATCGAGCTTTTCGAGAACTAATATTACCGTAGTAGAAACGTAGATAAGGAGATGTAAAAATGGGAATTAGAAAATATAATCCTACAACACCTTCGCTTCGTCAAATGACTGTTTCTGATTTTGCGGAAATCGACAAGGTGGCTCCCGAGAAGTCACTTCTTCGTCCTCTTCACAGCAAAGCAGGTCGTAACTCTTACGGCAGAATAACAGTAAGACACCGCGGAGGCGGCACAAAGAGAAAATACAGAGTAATCGATTTCAAGAGAAACAAGGACAATATGCCCGCAACTGTTCTCTCAATCGAATACGACCCGAACCGTAGTGCGAACATTGCACTTCTTCAGTACGAAGATGGTGTAAAGACATACATTATCGCACCTGTTTCACTTAAGAAAGGTGACACAGTTGTTTCCGGTAAGGGTGCAGATATTAAGCCCGGCAACGCTCTTTTGATTGAAGATATCCCTGTTGGTACTTTGATTTACAACATTGAGCTTTATCCCGGCAAGGGCGGACAGATGGTTCGCAGTGCAGGTACATTTGCACAGCTTATGGCTAAAGAAAACGGTTATGCACAGGTAAGACTTCCATCCGGTGAAGTTAGAATGGTTCGTCTTGATTGCCGTGCTACAATCGGCCAGGTTGGTAACACAGATTACGAAAATATCAACATTGGTAAAGCCGGAAGAAAACGTCACATGGGATTCAGACCTACAGTTCGAGGCGTTGTTATGAACCCGAACGACCATCCTCACGGCGGTGGTGAAGGTAAGTCACCTATCGGTAGACCGTCACCTGTTACACCTTGGGGTAAGCCTGCTCTTGGTTACAAGACCAGAAACAAGAAAAATAAGTCTGACAAGTTCATCGTTAAAAGACGTAACGCTAAATAAAAGTGATAAATTGAAAAATTTGATTAAGGAGGTCACTTCATGGGTCGTAGTATTAAAAAAGGGCCTTTCGTTGAAGCAAAGTTACTTGCAAAAATCGTTGCAATGAACGAGAAAAACGAAAAAGTCGTTGTTAAAACATGGTCAAGAGCATCTACTATATTCCCTGAAATGGTTGGTCATACAATTGCAGTTTATGACGGTAGAAAGCATGTTCCGGTATATGTAACTGAGGATATGGTTGGTCATAAGCTGGGTGAGTTCGCTCCCACCAGAACATACAGAGGTCATGCAGGTGCAAAAACTTCTAAATAATTCCTGTAAACAGAAGCGTTTTACAGATATTAAATAGGAAAGGAGCTAAAGAGCAATGGAAGCAGTAGCAAAGGTTACTCATGTACGCATCGCTCCGAGAAAGGTGCGTATAGTTATAGATTTAATCAGAAACAAGCCTGTTGGCACAGCACTTGGTATTCTCAGAAACACACCAAAGGCTGCAAGCCCGGTTGTTGAGAAGCTGCTTATGTCAGCAATGGCAAACGCAGAAAACAATCACAATATGAACGTTGAAAATCTTTATGTTTCAGAAGTATTCGCTGACCAGGGTCCCACACTTAAGAGAGTTCAGGCTAGAGCTCAGGGACGTGCGTTCAGAATTAACAAAAAGACAAGTCACATTACTTTGAAACTTAAGGAAAAGGAATAATCTTGTAAAAGGAGGTATATAGCATGGGTCAGAAGGTTAATCCCCACGGTATCCGAGTTGGTATAATCAAAGACTGGGATTCACGTTGGTACGCTGACAAAAAGAACTACGGCGAGAACCTTGTAGAGGACTACAAGCTGAGAGCATTTCTTAAGAAAAAGCTTTTCTTAGCCGGAATAGACAAAATAGAAATTGAAAAATTTGCTAACAAAATTCGTCTTTCGATTCACGCTGCAAAGCCCGGTATTGTTATCGGTAAAGGCGGAAGCGAAATCGACAAGCTTAAGAAAGAAGTCGAAGGATTGACAGGTAAATCAGTTATCCTTAATGTAATTGAGGTTAAAGCTCCTGATATGAGCGCACAGCTGGTTGCCGAGAACATTGCATCACAGCTTGAAAGAAGAATTTCTTACAGAAAAGCAATGAAGCAGTGTATGACAAGAACAATGAAGATGGGTGCAAAAGGTATCAAGACAGCTGTTTCAGGTCGTGTAGGCGGTGCTGAAATCGCTCGTACTGAGCAGTATCACGAGCGTACTATCCCGCTTCAGGCTCTTCGTGCAGACATTGACTATGGCTTTGCTGAGGCTGATACAACCTACGGTAAGCTTGGTGTTAAGGTTTGGATTTACAAGGGCGAGGTTCTTGCAGAAAGTAAGAAGGTAAAAGCGACAGCTCCTGCCAAGAAAGCGGAAGGAGGAGACAAATAATGTTATCACCAAAAAGAGTTAAATACAGACGTGTTATGCGTGGTAGAATGAAGGGTAAGGCTTCACGTGGTAACAAGGTTACTAATGGTGAATTCGGTCTTCAGGCTTTATCTCCTGCTTGGATTACAAGCAATCAGATTGAAGCTGCACGTATTGCGATGACACGTTATACAAAAAGAGGTGGTCAGGTTTGGATTAAGATATTCCCTGACAAGCCTGTAACAGAAAAACCTGCTGAAACTCGTATGGGTAGCGGTAAAGGTTCACCGGAATACTGGGTAGCAGTAGTTAAACCGGGCAGAATATTATTTGAAATCGGCGGCGTAAGCGAAGAGGTTGCACGTGAGGCTATGCGTCTTGCTATGCATAAGCTTCCCTTAAAGTGTAAGTTCGTTAGAAAAGCCGATCAGGAAATGGAAGGTGAAATGTAATGAAAATAAATGAGATTAGAGACCTTTCAAGCCAGGAAATCACAGATAAGATTCAGGATTTAAAGGAAGAACTTTTCAACCTCCGTTTTCAGAACGCAACCAATCAACTGGACAATCCGATGAGAATTGCCGCAGTTAAGAAGGATATTGCAAAACTTAAGACGGTTTTGAAAGAAAAAGAGCTTGGCTTGAATGCCAACGTTAATTAGTAGGAGGTGCAACGTATGGAAGAAAAGCGCAACTATCGTAAAACCCGTGTTGGAGAAGTTGTAAGTGACAAGATGGATAAAACTATCGTTGTTGCTATTAAAGACAGCGTAACGCATCCGGTTTATAAGAAGGTTATTAAGAACACCTATAAGCTTAAGGCTCATGATGAAAACAATGAGTGCAAGATAGGTGATAAGGTTAGAGTTATGGAGACCAGACCTCTCTCAAAAGACAAGAGATGGAGATTGGTTGAAATTATCGAAAAGGCGAAATAAGCCGGACTTTTTAAAGACGCTAAATGCGTTAAATTGATAAGTTAGGAGGAATCCATTTATGGTACAGCAGCAGACTTTGTTAAAGGTTGCAGATAACAGCGGTGCAAAAGAGCTTATGTGCATCCGTGTTCTCGGTGGCTCATACAGACGTTACGGAAACATCGGTGATGTTATCGTTGCTTCAGTTAAAAAGGCAGCTCCCGGTGGTGCTGTTAAAAAGGGCGATGTTGTAAAGGCTGTTATAGTACGTACAGTTCAGGGCGTTAAGAGAGCTGACGGTTCAAAAATCAGATTTGATGAGAACGCAGCAGTAATCATCAAGGATGATAAAACTCCCAGAGGAACACGTATATTTGGCCCAATTGCCAGAGAGCTTCGTGAAAAGGAGTATATGAAGATTTTGTCACTTGCTCCGGAGGTTCTGTAATTAATTAAAAGGTACGGACGGGATTATTTCTTGCAAAGGGAACACCCGGCAAGGCGTGATGACGTCCGACAAAAGGTTTAGAAGTATTTCCGAGTAGATGCGAAAGGAGGAAAAGAAATGCTGAAAATGCATGTTAAAACCGGAGACAACGTAGTTGTACTTTCCGGTAAGGATAAGGGTAAAAAAGGCAAGGTATTGTCGGTAAACCCCGCAAAACGCACAGTTATTGTTGAAGGCGTTTCTGTGGCAAAGAAGCACACGAAACCTCGCCGTATGGGTGAAGCCGGCGGTATTATCAGCCAGGAAACTCCGATTTACGCAAGCAAGGTTATGAACATTTGCGCAAAATGCGGTGCACCTACCAGAGTTGGAAGAAAGGTTCTGGAGGATGGTACTCATGTTCGTTACTGCAAAAAATGCGGAGAAACATTTGGTGAATAATTAATTATTCTGAAAGGAGGTAAGCTTTTATGAGGCTTGAAGAACGCTATACAAAAGAAATTAAAGACGCTCTTATGAAGAAGTTCAACTACAAGAGTGTTATGCAGATTCCTAAGCTTGACAAGGTTGTTATAAACGTTGGCTTGGGCGAAGCAAAAGAAAACGCTAAGGCTATTGACTCTGCTATGAATGACCTTGCTTTGATTACAGGTCAGAAGGCTGTAGTTACAAAGGCTAAGAAGTCAGTGGCTACATTTAAAATCAGAGAAGGTATGAACATTGGTTGTAAAGTTACCTTAAGAGGCTCGAAGATGTATGAGTTCGTTGACAGACTGTTCAATGCAGCTCTCCCCCGTGTTCGTGACTTCAGAGGTATCAATCCCAATTCCTTCGATGGAAGAGGTAACTATTCATTGGGAATTAAAGAACAGCTTATTTTCCCTGAAATAGATTACGATAAGATTGATAAAATTCGTGGCATGGATATTATTTTTGTTACAACTGCTCCCAACGATGAGGAGGCTCGTGAGCTTCTTACACTTATGGGTGCACCCTTTACAAGATAAAAGGGGTCTACAAAAATTACCCATTTGATCTTTTAGAAATGGAGGAGATTAAAGCATATGGCAAAAAAAGCTATGGTTTTAAAACAGCAGAAAGAGCAAAAGTATTCAACTCGCGAGTACAACAGATGTAAAATCTGCGGCAGACCTCATGCATATCTTCGTAAGTTTGGTATTTGCAGAATCTGCTTCCGTGAACTCGCTTACAAGGGTCAGATTCCCGGAGTGAAGAAGGCTTCCTGGTAAAACAGGTCGCTCTTTAGCGGTTAAAAACAAGATATTATTAAACATTAAAGAGAGCAAGGTGGTTAATTGAAAATGATGCGGATAACCAAACCGGCTCGCAAAATCCGGTAAAAAGGAGGATAAAATATGCATATCACAGATCCGATAGCAGATATGTTGACAAGAATCAGAAATGCGAACAATCAAAGACACGCAACTGTTGACATTCCTGCTTCAAATATGAAAAAAGCTATCGCTAAGATTTTGCTTGATGAAGGCTACGTTAAATCGGTTGAAGAAATCGAAGACGGAACACAGGGCGTAATCAGAGTTACTCTTAAATACGCTGAAAACAAGCAGAAGGTTTTGACCGGTCTTAAGAGAGTATCAAAACCGGGTCTTAGAATTTACGTTTCTAAGGAAGAGTTGCCTCAGGTTCTTAAGGGCCTTGGCATCGCTATTATTTCTACATCTAAGGGCATAATGACAGACAAAGAGGCTCGTCGCCAGAATGTAGGCGGAGAAGTTCTCGCATTTATTTGGTAAGGAAAGGAGGAAAACGAAATGTCTCGTATAGGAAAACAGCCTATTACAATACCACAGGGTGTTGACGTAACAATAGGCGCAGGCAATGAAATTACAGTTAAGGGAAGTCTTGGAACTCTTACTGCTACTATGTCAGCCGATATGATTATCAAGAAGGACGGAGACACAGTTACTGTTGAGCGTCCATCTGACGTAAAGGAGCACAGAGCACTTCATGGTCTTACCCGTACTCTTATTGCAAATATGGTTATAGGCGTAAGCGAAGGCTTCAAGAAGAACCTTGAAATCAATGGTGTTGGTTACAGAGCGGCTATGCAGGGAAGCAAGCTGGTTATGAACCTTGGCTATTCACATCAGGTTGAAATGGAAGCGCCGGAGGGCATTAAAATCGAAGTTCCTCAGCCTAACCAGATTGTAATTTCAGGTTACGATAAGCAGAAGGTTGGTCAATTTGCTGCTCAGGTAAGAGAAAAGAGACCGCCTGAACCTTATAAGGGTAAAGGAATTAAGTATGTTGATGAGTACATCAGAAGAAAAGAAGGTAAAGCAGGTTCTAAGAAGAAATAATTTCTTTATGGCTTTGTGTGCCTGATTTTAAAAGACTTATTAACAATTTGAATTCATTATAATAATAGTCGGCAAAACGCATTAGCGTTTTAGTTTGCGATATATCGCAAACGATTATGAAAAATTTATTTTCATAAACCGACATTATTGCAATCATGCGTGGCTTTCAAGCCATATGCTTGAAAGTTGCGGAATAAATTCCGCTTAAAACGTCATCTTGACGTTTCCGCTGCTATGATTATACTAAACCGCAAGGAGGTGCGAGTAAGAATGATAAAAAGAAAGAACAGCGAAGAAGCAAGACGTGCAAGACATGCAAGAGTTCGCAAAAAGATTTCAGGAACAGCTGAAGTTCCAAGACTTTGTGTTTACAGAAGTCTTAAGAATATATACGTTCAGATTATTGATGACACAACCGGTAGTACTTTAGTTTCTGCATCAACACTTGATGCTGAGCTTAAGGCAAACTACGGCGGCAACAAAGAGGCTGCAAAGGCTGTAGGTATGGCAATCGCAAAGAAGGCAGCGGAGAAGAACATCAAGACCGTTGTTTTCGACAGAGGCGGATATGTTTACCATGGCAGAGTAGCAGAGGTTGCTCTTGGTGCGCGTGAAGGCGGATTGGAATTCTAATTTCTCCGCATATCAAAAATAACTGAAAGTAATTATATTGAAAGAGGTGAAAACAGACAATGGCAGAAAAAGTAGAGATAACAAAAAAACAGGAACGTATCGATGCAGGTACTCTTGATATAAAAGAAAAAGTTGTTTCTCTTAACCGTGTATCAAAAACAGTTAAGGGTGGTAGAACAAGCAGATTCAGTGCCCTTGTTGTTGTTGGTGACGAGAACGGTCATGTTGGTTATGGTATGGGTAAGGCAGCCGAAGTTCCGGACGCTATCCGCAAAGGTATTGACGCAGCTAAGAAAAATATGATTACCGTTCCCAGAGTAGGCGACACAATTCCTCACGAAATCATTGGTGAGTTTGGCGCAGGCAGAGTTCTTCTCAAGCCCGCTGCAGAAGGTACCGGTGTTATCGCAGGTGGTGCTGTTCGTGCAGTTTTAGAGCTTGCAGGTATCAGAGATATCAGAACAAAGTGTCTCAGAAGCAACAACCCCAAGAACGTTGTATCAGCAACAGTTCAGGCACTTGCTGCACTTAAGAACGTTGAAGAAGTTGCCAAATTAAGAGGTAAAAAGCCTGAAGAGATTTAAGGCACAAGCAATTTAATAACCAAGAGAGATAGGAGGTTTTTTCCTTGGCTAACAAATTGAAGGTTACACTTGTTAAAAGTACAATCGGATGCAAAAAGGACCAGATTGCAACGGTTGAGGCACTGGGTCTCAGAAAGCTTCACAGTTGTGTTGAGAAACCGGACAATCCTCAGATAAGAGGTATGATTTTCAAAGTTTCTCACCTTGTATCGGTTGAAGAGGCGTAAATTTTCGCCTGATAGGTAAATTTATTTCATAAAAAATTAAAGAGGAGGTGTACTCGATGAAGCTTCATGAATTATCTCCGAGCGAAGGCTCAAAAAAGGATAGATTCAGAGTAGGTAGAGGTCACGGAAGCGGTAACGGCAAAACAAGCGGTAAGGGTCACAAGGGTCAGAATGCCCGCAGTGGCGGCGGTGTTCGTCCGGGCTTTGAAGGTGGTCAGATGCCTATTTACAGAAGACTTCCCAAACGCGGTTTTACAAACATTTTTGCAAAGGAATATGTTTCAGTTAACGTAGAAGCGTTAAATAAGCTTGAAGCAGGTGAAGTAACTGCTGAAATTTTAAAGGAAAACGGTATTATTTCAAAGATTTGCGACGGTGTTGTAATTTTGGGCCGTGGCGAAGTTACTAAAGCGTTCACTGTGAAGGCAAAACGATTCAGCAAAACTGCTGAAGAAAAGATTGTTGCAGCCGGTGGAAAGGTTGAGGTGGTATAAATGTTTCAAACAATTAGGAATGCGTGGATGGTAAAAGATCTTAGAATGAAGATAATTTACACCTTTATTATGCTGATTATCTTCCGTCTTGGTTCTCATATACCGGTTCCGCTTCTTGATCCCTCTCAGCTTCAGGAAATGCTTAAAGCCAGCGACAACTCTTTGTTTGGCTTTATGGATTTGATGACAGGTGGTGCATTCCAGAACGCAACAATTTTTGCGATGGGTATTTCACCTTACATCAATGCGTCGATCATTATGCAGCTTTTGTGCGTAGCTATTCCTGCACTTGAAAGAATGCAGAAGGAAGGCGAAGAGGGTAGAAAAAAGATTGCTCAGCTTCAAAGGTACGGAACAGTTGTTCTGGCACTTATCCAGGCAATAGGTCTGTATTTCCTGCTTGCAAACTACAATGCAATAACAGCAACAGGTTTCTGGCCTGCAGCAATTATTGTGATAACATTCTCAGCGGGAACTGCGTTCCTTATGTGGTTGGGTGAGCAGATAACAGAAAAGGGTGTAGGTAACGGTATTTCACTTATTATCTTTGCGGGTATCGTTTCAAGCATTCCTTCGGGAGCTTTATCACTTTATCAGTATATGCTGAATGGTACAATGAATATAATCGGCGTAATCGCACTTTTAGTAGTTGCGTTGCTGGTTGTAGGACTTGTTGTTATGATGAATGATTCCGAAAGAAGAATCCCTGTACAGTATGCAAAACGTGTGGTTGGCAGAAAGATGTATGGCGGACAAAGCACACATATACCGATTAAGGTTGCCGCTGTGGGCGTTATCCCGATCATCTTTGCGATGTCAATTATGTCATTCCCCGGCACAATTGCTTCATTTTTCGGAGTGCAGGCAGGCAGCCCGGGATTCTGGGGCGGATTTCTTAAGGTGTTCTCCCCGACACATTGGCTCTACGGAGTTTTGTACTTCATTTTGATCATATTCTTCACATATTTCTACAGTGCTATCCAGTTCAATCCTATTGAGATGGCAAACAATATGAAGAATAATGGCGGATTTGTTCCGGGTATCCGTCCGGGACGTCCTACCTCAGAATATATTGCTCGTGTACTTAACAAGATTACTCTTGCGGGTGCTATATTCTTAGGTTTTATAGCAATAGTTCCTATATTTATGAATCTTGGACTTAACATTGCAAACTTCTCAATAGGCGGAACATCACTTCTTATCGTTGTTGGTGTTGCTCTTGAGACAGTTACACAGCTTGAGTCACAGATGGTAATGAGGCACTATAAAGGATTTTTGGAATAAGATTTAAAGGACGTTTGTCCTAAGCTTTACGGGGGATGTTTTGAACTGTCTTTTGACGTTACAAAACACCCCTTGTGGAGTTTTTGAAACAAAGGCGGAAATTTGGAATTTTTTGTTTGTTTTCGGAATATATTTTTTAAAGTTGACAGTATCGAGGTGCTTTTTATGAAACTTATTATTTTGGCGGCTCCGGGAGCGGGCAAGGGAACTCAGGCAGAAATGCTTTCAAAACGTTTGGCAATACCTACAATTTCAACAGGAGCTATTTTAAGGGCTAATATTGCTGACGGAACCGAGCTTGGCAAAATTGCCGAAAATTATATCAATGACGGAAAGTTTGTTCCTGACGATATTATGATTGACATAGTAAAGAAAAGATTAAATGAAGATGACTGTAAAAACGGTTTTATCCTTGATGGTTTTCCACGCACAATAGTGCAGGCAAAGGCCCTGGATGAGGCAGGTATTAATATAGATGCAGTCCTGACCATTGAGGTTGAGGACGAAAAAATAGTGGAAAGGCTTTCGGGAAGGCTGGAATGTAAGGCTTGCGGAACAAGCTTCCACAAGGTTCACAGAAAACCAAAGGTTGATGGAGTTTGTGATAACTGCAGAGGCAAACTTCGTGTCCGTGAGGATGACAAACCGGAGGTTATAAGAGACAGATTGGCTACTTATTACAAGCAGACAGCAGAACTTAAAGAATTCTACAAAGAAAAAGGTTTGTTAAAAACAGCAGTGGGTCAGGATGAGATTGCGGAAACTTCGGCAGAGGTCCTGAGGGCACTGGGCATATAGAGGCAAAACGAGGTTATGGTAACAATTAAATCAAAAACAGAAATTGAATATATGAAAGAAGCCGGCAGAGTTACGGGCGAGACACTTAAGCTCTTAAAGTCTTTGATAAAGCCCGGAATTACAACGCTTGAGCTTGACAGTGAGGCGGAGAAGTTCATCAGGGCGAATGGTTGCACGCCTTCGTTTAAAGGCTATGGCGGATTTCCGGGAAGTGTGTGCATCAGCATAAATGATGAAGTTATACACGGTATCCCAGGCAAACGCGTGCTTTGCGAGGGGGACGTTGTAAGCTTTGATGTGGGTGCTTGTTTTAAAGGTTATCACGGAGATGCTGCGAGAACTTATGGAGTAGGAGAAATAACTCCGGAAAATCAAAAACTGATTGATGTGACAAAGGAGAGCTTTTTTGCAGGGATTAAGTTTGCAAAGGAAGGCTTTCGTGTAGGAGATATCTCGGCTGAAATTCAGAGAGTGGCTGAGGCGGGCGGCTTCAGCGTGCTCAGGGAATATTGCGGACACGGTATAGGGCATCAGCTTCATGAGGACCCTGAGGTTCCTAACTATTTTCATGCAGGCCGCAGAGGAATAAGACTGAGACCCGGTATGTGCCTTGCTATTGAGCCGATGGTTAATATGGGAACAAAAGAAATTTTTGTGGGCGATGATGACTGGACGGTTTACACCGAAGACGGAAAACCTGCTGCACATTATGAAAATACGGTTCTGATTACTAATGGCGAGCCTATTTGCCTTACTCTTGTTGACTGATAGGAGAAAATTTGCATGGAAGATAATTTTAATATAGGAGATATCGTCTTATCAAAGGCGGGCAGAGACAAGGACAGATATTTTGTGGTTGTTGCGACAGAAAACATCTTTGCTTTTGTGTGTGACGGAGACCTTCGTAAGACCGATAATCCGAAGAAGAAAAAATTCAAACACTTAAAGGCGACAGGTGCAAAAAGCGAATATGTTGAAGAAAAGCTGATTGCGGGCGTAAAGGTTACAAATGCCGAGCTGCGTCGTACTCTTTCGGAGTTTGAAGACAGTATTTCGGGTGCAAATACAGAAACAGAAAAAATTAATTAACAGAGAATACCGGGCTTTGCGGAATTTATCTGTTGAGATTAATAAATAAACCGTTAAGGAGGTGAGTGTATGGCAAAGGAGGATGTTCTGGAGATTGAAGGAACGGTGCTGGAAGCATTACCAAATGCGATGTTTCAGGTAGAGCTTGAAAATGGGCACAAGATACTGGCGCATATTTCAGGAAAGCTGAGAATGCATTACATCAGAATTCTGCCCGGAGATAAGGTTACGGTTGAAATTTCACCATATGACCTGACAAAGGGAAGAATCACATGGAGAGCAAAATAAATTGCTCAAAAAACACTTGACACAGTAAAATGTTGGTGTTATAATATTATGGTTAGCTCAAAATGGGTATTTTGCGCTGACGTAACTTTTTTGGGAGGTGAAGGAATTTATGAAAGTACAACCTTCAGTTAAACCTATTTGCGAAAAGTGTAAAGTAATAAAAAGAAAAGGAAAGATAATGGTAATTTGTGAAAACCCACGTCATAAACAGAAGCAGGGTTAAAGCAGATTTTTTTATCAACCTTATCTTAGAGCAGAGTCAGGCTTTTACACCAATTTGTTTAAGCTGATGAATGCGGCAGGTGCTAAAGACCGTCGCAAAAGTGAAATTCTGCTCCGCGTAACACTTTTTCAGAAAAAATTATTCGGAGGTGAATGAAAGTATGGCACGTATTGCAGGTGTTGACTTACCAAATGAGAAGAGAGTTGAAATCGGTCTTACCTATATTTTCGGTATAGGTCTTTCCACATCTAAAAAGATTTTGGATGCAACCGGTGTTAATCCCGACACAAGAGTTCGTGATTTGACCGAGGAAGAGATTTCTGCACTCAGAGCTGAGATTGATAAGTACAATGTTGAGGGCGACCTTCGCCGTGACATTGCTCTTGACATCAAGCGTCTTATTGAAATCAACTGTTACAGAGGTCTTCGTCACAGGAAAAACCTTCCTGTAAGAGGACAGCGTTCAAAGACAAATGCAAGAACCAGAAAAGGCCCAAGAAAAACTATGGCCAATAAAAAGAAATAATGAATGTTTGGAGGCAGTGTCTTAACGGTTTTTCGTAAGACCCCGCTAAAATCAGGAGGTGAAATTTACTATGGCAAAGGCAGTAAAGAAAACCAGACGTCGTAGAGAAAAGAAGAATATTGAAAGAGGTGCGGCTCATATTAAGTCAACCTTTAACAATACAATTGTTACCATAACTGATGTTGCAGGAAACGCTATTTCCTGGGCATCTGCAGGTGGCTTGGGCTTCAGAGGCTCAAAAAAGAGTACTCCTTTTGCTGCACAGATGGCAGCAGAAACAGCAGCAAAGGCTGCTATGGAGCATGGTCTTAAATACGTTGAAGTTTACGTAAAGGGACCAGGTAGCGGCAGAGAAGCAGCTATCCGTGCGCTTCAGGTTGCAGGACTTGAAGTTAATATGATTAAAGACGTTACACCTATTCCTCACAACGGTTGCAGACCGCCTAAGAGAAGAAGAGTGTAACATAAGCGTTAGATTAAATGTAAGGAGGAAAAGAGAATGGCTAAAAATATGCAGCCCGTGCTTAAAAGATGCCGTACGCTGGGTCTTGAGCCTTCTGTTATGGGATACGATAAGAAGTCTAACAGAGGAGTTGACCAGAGACGCAAAAAGCAGAGCGAATATGGTATGCAGCTTAACGAAAAACAAAAGGTTAGGTTCATATACGGTGTTCTTGAAAAGCAGTTTGAGAAATACTTTGTGCTTGCTACAAAGATGAAGGGCATTACAGGTGAATGCCTGCTTGCAATTCTTGAGTCAAGACTTGATAATGTTATCTATCGTATGGGCTTGGCTAACACAAGACGTGAGGCAAGACAGATTGTAAACCACGGTCACGTTACCGTTAATGGTAAGAGAGTTAACATCCCTTCATATCTTGTTAAGGTTGGCGAGGTTATCAGCCTTAAAGAAAGCAGCAGAAATGCTGACAGAATGAAGGATATTGTTGAGAGAAATTCAAGTAGACTTGTTCCGAAGTGGATTGATATGAACAAGGAAACTCTTGAAGGTCGGATTGTTGCTGTTGCTGACAGAGAAGACATTGACTTCCCGGTTGAAGAGCATTTGATTGTTGAGTATTACAGCAAGTAATAAATCTATCAAACCTTTTCATATTATTGGATTTGAATAGGAGGTATAATATGATAGAAATGGAAAAACCAAGAATTGAATGTGTTGATATTGCAGAAGATAACAGTTACGGTAAATTTGTGGTTGAGCCTTTGGAAAGAGGTTACGCTACAACACTTGGTAACTCACTCAGAAGAATTTTACTTTCTTCATTGCCGGGTGTAGCTGTGAATTCTGTTAAGATTGACGGCATTTTGCACGAATTTTCAACAATTCCGGGCGTTACAGAAGATGTTACAGAAATTATTCTCAACATCAAGAAGCTTGCAGTTAAGCTTTACAGTGACGGACCCAAAACAATTTACATCAATCACGAAGGTGCAGGCGAAATCTGTGCACGTGATATTAAGTGTGATTCAGATGTTGAGATTATCAATGGCGATCTTCACATTGCTACTCTTAACGATGATGCAAAGCTGTTTATGGAGCTTGTTATTGACAAGGGTCGCGGATATGTTTCTGCTGACAAAAACAAGCAGCAGCTTCAGCCTGTAATCGGCGTTATCCCTGTTGACTCTATTTACACCCCTGTAAATAAGGTTAACTATACTGTTGAAAATACCCGTGTTGGTCAGATAACCGACTTTGACAAGCTTGTTCTTGAAGTTTGGACAAACGGTACAATTGACCCCCATGATGCAGTAAGCCTTGGTGCAAAGATTATGAATGAGCATTTAAATCTCTTCATTGACCTTTCTGAAAGCGCTAAGAATACTGACATTATGGTTGAAAAGGAAGAAAGCAAGAAGGAAAAAGTTCTTGAAACAACCATTGAGGAGCTTGACCTTTCAGTTCGTTCTTACAACTGTTTGAAGCGTGCTGGCATTAATACTGTTCAGGATCTTACAAACAAGAGCGAGAACGATATGATGAAAGTCAGAAACCTTGGACGCAAGTCTCTTGAAGAGGTTGTTGCAAAGCTTGATAGCATGGGACTTTGTCTTGCTACAAACGAGGATTAGTTCCGAAACTCATTAAATTCGGATGATATTTTATTGAAAGAGGTGATAGTATGGCACACCAGAGAAAGTTGGGCAGACCGACTGATCAGAGAATAGCAATGTTAAGAAATCTCACAACTTCTTTCCTTGAAACAGGTAGAATTGAAACAACTACTACCCGTGCTAAGGAAGTTCAGAAGCTGGCAGAGAAAATGATTACTCTCGGCAAGAAGAATACTCTTCACACAAGACGTCAGGCTCTTGCATTTATTACAAAAGAGGACGTTGTTACAAAGTTATTTGGCGAAATTTCTCCCAAATATGCTGAGCGTAACGGTGGTTATACAAGAATCATAAAGATTGGACCAAGACGCGGCGATGCTGCTGAGGTTTCAGTATTGGAGCTTGTGTAATTTAATACAAAAAGCTTATGGCGGCTCTCTTTTTGGAGCCGCCATTTAATTTTTTATGGGTTTTGGAGGAGGACTTATGCGCAAACTGTGTATTTTTGATATGGATGGTACCTTGGTAAACACTATAAACACGATTGCTTATTTTGGCAATTCTGCACTTAGTAAGTTTGGATTTGACTCAATTCCGACAGATGATTACAAGCTGATGGTGGGAAACGGGTCTGAGGTTTTGATTAAAAGAATGCTCAAAAAGCTGGGTAAGAGTGAAGATGCGTTCAAGGATGTTCATCCTCACTACGTCGATATTTACGACAAGGATTTTATGTATCTTACCGAGGCGTATGATGGCGTGATTGATATGCTTAAAGCACTTAAAGAAAAAGGCATCAAGACAGCGATTCTTTCAAACAAAGATGATTCAACCGCTAAAAAGGTGGCAGATGTGCTGTTTGAAGAGGGATTAATTGATCTTTGTCTCGGCGGAAGAGCAGGTGTTCCTTTAAAGCCGGAGCCTGATGCAGTTTTTGAAATTATGCAGCATTTCGGGGCAAAGAGCGAAGATTGTCTTTATATAGGCGATACTGCAACCGATATAAAAACTGCAAAAAATGCAGGACTCTTTTCAATAGGTGTACTTTGGGGATTCCGTGATGAAGCAGAGCTTTCCTCAGCAGGTGCTGATGTGATAATCTCGGAGCCGATGGAGATTGTGGGAATGTTATAATAAGGGGAAATCCTTTCCCCTTGGACCCCTGTGGAAAACGATTTTAAGCTTGGTCATTTGTAATTATTCGAATTGAATTTTTAATCAACCATTCGGGATAAACGAACTTATCGTTTGCCCTCATTAAACAGCTGTGCACTGCAGAGGAAATTGATTGCACAGCTGTTTTTGCTTAAAACTTCAATTCTCACAAACAACTGACTTTCGCTTAAAATATGTTTTTATTTTTTGAGGTATGGCTACGAAGACAAAAACGCACCGCAGTTCATTTTCTGCGGTGTGTTTTTGCAGTGTGTAGCAACTTTGGGTGTGCAAATAAAAAAATGCGTAGCAAGAGCTACGCACGAAAAGCACACAACCCTTTTGTCGCCAAACAAATTTTTCAATAGCATCAGCATGAAAACAGAGCGTGTGTTTTTACCTAAATAAAAAACAAGCTGACACTATTATTTAATTTGTTTGGCAAGATTATTATATCACAGTAAATTAATTATTACAACCTTTTTTAAAAATTTTTGTATTAAAGGGGAATACAGATTGACATCTCGATTTGAGATATTATATAATAATCATAATCGTGGAAACGTCAGAATGACGTTTTAAGCGGAATATAT
>JAZNMD010000140.1:0-4318 GCA_045579385.1 Clostridia bacterium | reverse complement strand
GAAAAAGGTATGTGCGATATGCTTGAGGGGCAAAACTGTGTTTATACCCACGTTATGCGTGGGCTTTCAGACGGCGTACCTACTGTTGACAAAAAAATCATTGATTGTATTTCACGTACAGTAAAGCCTTATGACGACTTTGAAAGTTACCTGAAGCTTGCCGAAAACAAGGATTTTCGCTTTGTTGTTTCAAACACAACCGAATCAGGCATTGTGTATAACGAAGCCGATAAAATAAGCGATGCTCCCAACGTTACTTTCCCTGCAAAGGTTACCCTGCTTCTTAAAAAACGTTTCGATTTGGGGCTTGGCGGATTTATCTTCCTCCCCTGCGAACTGATTGAAAAAAATGGCGAGACTCTGTGTGATTGTGTTCTTAAATACGCAAAGCTCTGGAACTTGGGCGACGAATTCTCTCTTTGGGTAAAAAATGAAAACATCTTTTACAACACCCTGGTTGACCGAATTGTTACGGGCTATCCCCGTGATGAAAAAATCGAAACCGATTTCCCCGACAATATGCTAAACACCAGCGAACTGTTCCATTTGTGGGTTATCGAAGGTCCAAAATCCATTACAAACGAATTTCCGTTTGACAAAACCGACCTCAATATTATCGTAACAGATAACCTTGACCGCTATCGCACACGCAAGGTGCGGATTTTAAACGGTGCCCATACATCAATGATACCCTATGCACTTTTAGAGGGTCTTGAAACAGTTGGCGACTGTATGAAGGACAAAAAAATGAGCACCTTTGTCAAAGAATGTGTGTATGACGAAATCATCCCCACACTTGACCTCCCCCTTGAGGAATTAAAGGATTACGCAGACAACGTGTTTGAAAGATTTGAAAACCCGTTTATAAAGCATCCTTGTGCATCAATCTCGCTTAATTCTGTAAGTAAATTCAAAGTAAGAGTTCTTCCATCAATTCTGGAATATATAAAGTGCAAATGCGAAACTCCCAAAAAGCTTGTATTTTCACTTGCAAAGCTGATTGAATTTTACAAAAACGGTACTCCCAACGACGACGAAAAGGTTATGAAATTTATGAAAAATGCAAGCGTTGCTGAAATTCTTGCAAACACAAAGCTTTGGGACAATGATTTAAGTTTCCTTTTAGAAGAGGTTGAAAAATATGTTAATAAATAAATCTGATAACGTTGAAATCCACCTTGAAGACGGGCATAAATACGCTGTACGTGACATACAGGATGGCGAAAATATCATCAAATACGGATGCCCCATAGGTCACGCAACAAGCGATATAAAAAAAGGCGAACACGTACATTCACACAATATGAAAACCAATCTTTCAGACAAGCTGACCTACGAATTTAATCCAAAAATAACGTCTTTTGAAAAAGCCGACGATGAGAAATACTTCTTCGGCTATGTCCGCGAAAACGGAGAAGTAGGTATCCGAAACGAAATCTGGATAGTCAACACGGTCGGCTGTGTGAACAAGATTGCAAAAAAGCTTGCTGAGCTTACGGGAACCATATATTTTGAGCATCCCTTTGGCTGTTCACAGCTTGGCGGCGACCATGAGACAACTCAGCTTATACTGAAAGGGCTTGTAAACCATCCCAACGCCGCAGGCGTTCTGGTTCTTGGTCTTGGCTGTGAAAATAACAATATTCCTGAATTTAAAAAAGTTCTTGGCGAATACAACCCCAAAAGAGTCAAGTTCTTAGTTGCTCAGGACTTTGACGACGAAATAGCAGAAGGGGTGAAGCTGATAGGCGAGCTTAAAGCCTATGCCGACACCTTCAAGAGAGAAAAATGTCCTCTTTCAGCCATCAAAATCGGGCTCAAGTGCGGTGGCAGCGATGGCTACAGCGGGATAACCGCAAATCCTCTTGTCGGTGCACTTTCTGACAAGGTAATTTCATATGGCGGCAGCTGTGCCCTTACCGAAGTTCCCGAAATGTTCGGTGCAGAACATCTTTTAATGGAAAGATGCGAAACACGTGAGCTGTTTGACAAAACAGTTGACCTTATCAATAACTTTAAAGATTACTTCACAAGGCACAACCAGGTTATATACGAAAATCCCTCCCCAGGTAACAAAGCGGGTGGAATAACCACTCTGGAGGAAAAATCTCTCGGCTGTGTCCAAAAAGGCGGTCTCAGCAAGGTGGTTGATGTCTTGGACTATGGCGACGCCATAACAAAAAACGGTCTTTCACTTCTTAACGGTCCGGGTAACGATATCGTCGCAATAACAAACTTAACCGCCGCAGGCGTCCATATGATTCTTTTTACCACAGGCAGAGGAACTCCCGTCGGAGCACCTGTCCCCACGGTAAAAATTGCAACCAACAAAAGCCTTGCCGAAAGAAAGGAAAACTGGATTGATTTTGACGCATCATCAATCCTTGACGGTGTAAGTCTCAATGACCTTTCATCTGAGCTTCTTGATTACATCATCAAGGTAGCATCAGGCTGGCAAACTAAAAATGAACTAAGTGGCTACAAAGAAATTTCTATTTTCAAGGATGGTATCACTCTTTAAAATAAAGGAGAACGATTACAATGGCTATTGATTATCTTTTCAAAAACCTGACAAACGAATTTGCTCCCGTATACACGTGGTTCTGGAACACAAAAATCACCAAAGAAGGCATCCGCAAACAGATAGACGGTATGTATGAAAATGGGATTGAAGGCTTTTATGTCCTGGCAGAGCCTCTGAACTTCCGCCCAGGAAAACGCAATACGTCGCTTGCTCCCGACTATATGTCAGAGGAGTATCTTGACCTGCTTTTGTATGCTCATACTTATGCAAAGGAAAAGGGTATGCACGCCTGGCTTTACAACGAAGGCGGCTTTCCGTCAGGTATGGTCTGTGGAGAAATCTGCCGCAAAAATCCCGAGCTTGCACAAAAATCCATCACAGCAGTAACAAGAGTCTTGGAAAAAGGGCAAGCATATATCCCATCAAAGGGTATGGTGGCCGCATTTTGTGGCGATGTGCGGATAAAAGGCGAATACATCGCACAAGATGATGAAGAAATCATCGAATATGTGGCAAAACCCTCACGTGAACTTATGGGTTACGCTCTCCCTATCTTTACCGATATAGCCAACAAAAAAACAACTGAAAAATTCCTTGAACTTACTCACGAAAGGATTAATTCCAAGCTTGGCAAGCTTTTGGGAAGCGAGCTTGTCTATATGTTTGACGACGAATCCGCAATGGAATCATGGACAGACGGGCTTGAAAAGCTGTTTTTCGAAAAATACGGGTATGAAATTGAAGACTATCTTCCTTACATAACCTCACGCAAAACGCCTGAAACTCTTGACCAGAAGTTTGCAATAATTCATTATCATCAGCTTTGCGGCTCACTGGTTGCGGAAAATTACTTCCTGACAATGAAAAAATGGTTAAATGAGCATAATATGAAGTCAGTCGGACACCTTGACCTTGATCACTCAAGCACCGGCTTTGTCTTCAAACGCTATGGCAATCTGATGAAAATGCTAAGATGCTTTGATGTCCCCGGTATTGACGTTATCTGGGAACAAATAGGCTATCCCAAAAATGATAAAAGCTGTCCCGATGGGATTGAGTTTTTCCCCCGCTACGCATCCTCTGCCGCAAGACAAACGGGCAGTGCCGATGCCCTTAGCGAAAGCTTTGCTGTTTATGGCTCTCATCTTACATTTGAAGCCATGCGGTATATCCTCAATTTTCAGGCTGTCCGCGGTATAAACCGCTTCAACTTTATGACAATTTCATATGAGCAAAACGGAATTCTTCCATTTCAATTCCGACCCAACTTTGTACCTCAGTTTTTGGGAACAAATATGGTTCGTCCGCTTAACGAATACACAAAACGCCTTTCATACCTTATGCAAAATGACAAGGCCCATATTCAAACCGCTCTCTATCATCCTGCAACAACCATGGTATCAGGCGGAAGTGAGGCAAAGCGTGCAACCGAAGAATTTGAAAGACTTGGCTCACTTCTTGAAGAAAGCGGCGTTTCCTTTGATATCATCGACGAGGATTTTGTGCTTAATGCAAAAAGGATTGATGGCACTCTTTCAAATGAGTACGTCTCTTACGATAACATCTTCGTTCCCGAAGCAGCTTTTGAACCAGACGAAGTTTTGGAAAAGCTTTCAGGGATTAAGTCCGAAATTGTGCCCCTTATAAAATGCGAAGAAAAAAATATTATGGCAAGACGGATTGACAACGATGACGAACACTTATATTTTGTCTATAACGAAAATAATGAATATAAGCGTTTTAGAATTATCTTTACCGAATCCGAAAAACCCTATGCCCTTAACCTTATGGATG
>JAZNMD010000139.1:0-3275 GCA_045579385.1 Clostridia bacterium | reverse complement strand
ACACCCTCAATATAGCACACAAAAATCAACCATAAAGCAGCGATTGCAACAATTGCACCAACAACTGAATATACTATGGTTCTGCACTTTTTCTGTTTACGTTTAAGTTGCTCCTGAGTTTCAATTTCTTCCACACTCAGCTCTCTGACAGATTCTTCTTTAGCAGCATTAATAATGACCTCATTTTCAGTCTCGCCCTGCATCCACTCATCTCCTATTATATCATCCGTATATTCATCAGAGGCAGGGGCTTCTGTTTCAATAACCTCATCTTCTGTCTCGGGAGAAACTTTTTCAAATTCAGGAAGAACTTCCTCAGTATCAGCAACAAGTTCTTCCGGCTGCTCGTTTAAAAATTCTTCATCTTTTCTGAAATTTTCGTTTTCCATTATTCACGCCTCATTTCTTAAAAAATTCTATTTTATATATTAAAAATATAACTTTCCTTGCCCAAAAACTTAGATGATTTCATCTTTGACGAAATCATTATATCACAAATCAATCTAAATAGCAACTGATTTTTTTATACAAAAAAAGCCACACAGCAACACTGATATTCTCTTCCAAAAGTGTCTACCTTTTGGGGTACATATCAAAAACACCTGTATTTTTTACAGGTGTTTTTGTGTTTGCATACGTTAAAACCAACAGACAGCATATGTCCGATACCTCAGATTTTTTCAATAAAATCTTTTACAGCATTCAAATATTCTGCTAACATTTTAGTCTGCGGAATTTTATATATAACCTTTGGTTTCTTTCCGTTTTTAAGCTGTACCTTTCCTTTTAAAAATACATCATCAACCACCAGATTGGTAAGGTCAGGTGCATTCTCCGGGTCAAAGATAAGTGTAAGAAATTCCTTGCTTCCCTTTACCTCTGTGAATTTCTTTGAAGAAGCCATTTTCCTGAGCAGAGACAGCATCATAAGATTGCTTACCGAATCCGGAACATCGCCAAAACGGTCTATAAGCTCATCAACTACATCTCTAAGGTCATCTTCAGTTTCAATGGCTGCAATTTTTTTGTAAATAGAAATTCTTATTCCGTGATTTCCAATATAACTTTCAGGAATAAAAGCACTGACAGGCAGGTCAATTGTGGTGTCGGTTTCATTTTTTACTTCTATACCTTTAAGTGCTCCCACACTTTCAGCCAAAAGCCTGCAATACATTTCATAACCGACACTTTCCATATGTCCGCTTTGCTGAGGCCCTATCACATTCCCCGTACCGCGGATTTCAAGGTCACGCATTGCAATTTTAAATCCGGAACCAAACTCCGTAAACTCCCTTATCGCACGAAGCCTTTTCTGTGCATCCTCGTTAAGAGCTTTATCAGGACGATAAGTGAGATAAGCATATGCAAGGCGGTTGGAACGACCCACTCTTCCCCTTAACTGATAAAGCTGTGAAAGTCCAAGTCTGTCTGCATCCTCAATGATTATGGTATTTACATTTGTAATATCAAGCCCTGTCTCTATTATAGTGGTACAAACCAAAACATCCAGTTCGCCATCAAACATATCCATCATGATGTTTTCAAGTTCCCGCTCCGCCATTTTCCCGTGAGCAACAGCAACTCTTGCATCAGGCACCATTTTTTGGATATTTAATGCTGTTTTTTCTATTCCCTGAACACGATTATGGAGATAATACACCTGTCCGCCTCTTGCAAGCTCCTTGGTTATTGCCTCGCGAATAACATCTTCGTCATATTCCATAACATAAGTTGCCACGGGGAATCTATCCCCCGGAGGCTCTGCAATGACGCTCATATCACGAATTCCCGTCATTGACATATGAAGAGTTCGTGGAATAGGAGTTGCCGAAAGAGTAAGCACATCTATTTCCTTTTTAATTTCCTTTATTCTTTCCTTGTGTGCAACACCAAAACGCTGTTCTTCATCAATAATAAGAAGTCCCAGTTTTTTAAACTCAACTGTTTTTTGCAGTATTTTGTGTGTTCCGATTATTATATCACACTCACCGGTTTTAATCTCTTTAAGAATTTTCTTTTGCTGATTCGGAGTTGAAAACCTGGACAAGCACGATATATTCACGGGATAATCTTTCATTCTTTGTCTGAAATTGTTGTAATGCTGATTTGCAAGAATGGTAGTCGGCACCAGATAAGCCACCTGATACCCGTCCATTACCGCCTTAAATGCCGCACGCATTGCAACCTCTGTCTTTCCGTATCCTACATCGCCGCAAAGCAAACGTTCCATAGGATGCGGTTTTTCCATATCAGCCTTTACCTCATCAATACAACGCAGCTGATCATCGGTTTCTTCATAAGGGAACGCGGCTTCAAAGTCTCTTTGCCACTCAGAATCTTTGCTGAATTCAATCCCTTTGATTGTCTCACGCTCAGCATAAAGCTCAACCAGTTCCTTTGCCATATCGGCGCAGGATTCCCGTACACGCTGTTTCGCCTTGTTCCAGTCCTGACCGCCAAGATTATTGAGTCTGACTTTGGCTCCATCCCCCGATGTATGTTTGTATATGAGGTTCAGCTGGTCAACCGGCACATAAAGAAAGTCGCCGCCCTTATACAGTATTTTTAGATAATCTCTTTGTGCTCCCTCAACGGTAAGACGCTGAATGCCCATATACTGTCCTATGCCGTGATTCTGATGTACAACAAAATCGCCTACCGAAAGGTCAGTAAAGCTGTCAATCTTCTTTTTTTTGTCTACCTTTACCCGTCTTCTTTTCTTTCTTTCGCCGCCAAAAATTTCTCTGTCACAAATTACAACTGTGCGGATGAGTGGATATTCAAATCCCTGGCTTAAACCACCACGGGTCACAATAATTCCGCCCTCATTAGGAAGGTCTTCAAAACTTCTTTTCAGCGTGCAGACAAACCCCTCGGCCTCAAGCTGGGCTGCAAGATTTTCAGCACGCCGCTCCGAGCCTGCCAGAATAACAATGCGATACTTGTTTTTTCTGTAAAACGCAAGTGTATCGTAAAAAAACTCCATCTTACCGCCAAAGCTATTCAGACTTTTAGCGGTAATGTTAACCAGCTTTTTGGGTTTTATATCGCCATTTGCATGGGACAGCGGACAAAGGCTGACCAGGCTCATTTCGCCCAAGCTCTTTGCTACAGATGGAAACGAAAGAAAATGCTTAAACTTTCCTCCTGATAAAACACCTCTTTCCAAAAGGTCCTTTATCATCTCATTATAACGCGCAGTCTGTCCTTTTACTGCATCCGAAATCCTCGCAGGATCGTCCATAAAAACAACATATCTACAAGTCGGAGGCCAA
>JAZNMD010000138.1:0-9365 GCA_045579385.1 Clostridia bacterium | reverse complement strand
TGCAACAGCTGTATCAAGGTCAGTTATCTGCTCATCATTATATTTAAACGAATCATACAATTCATCATTTACTTCGCCAGTGGTAGAAATATAAATACAGTGTCTTGCCTCAACTCCCTTGACACCCTTAAACAGCGTCTGATTCCACAACAAATAAGAAGCGCCCTCCATTTGCATTCTTGTTTTTTCATTTATAGACAACGTCTTTATTCTGTCTTCTCTAATCCCGTCACACAAGACTGTGTCCTGACCGGCTTCGTAATAAAACAATGGAAAGCTTCTCATATGATCAGAAATTGCCAAAACGCCTTCCTGATACTCAATAACTACAGCAAAAAAACCTTCTAATTCTTTAGCAAGGTTCAGCACCTCTGGCTTTGATTTACCCACAAACAACCCTGCAAAAGCCTCATCCTGCAAAGGCTCATCGTCAATAAAGCAATATCCTTTTACCGAAACATTTTCAAGGTTTGTCCAGGCATATCCTAAATTATTTTCTAACTCTATTCTAACCATACTCCATCTCCCTTTTAAATTCTATTCTATCTTGTCGGTTCTGCAAACCTTTAAAAAATAAATCCAATACGCAACTCCGGATATAACATATATAATCATAGCACCTATAGCAACTCCGTATATACCAACCGTTGATATAAAACAGTAGTCTATAATACATTGAAGTATGCAAGAAATAATAGCCATTACGGAATTGAATTTTACCTTACCAATTGCCGGAAGCATGTTTATAGGGACCATTCTCACAATACAGTTTGACGCTCTCATAAGCCACAAAAGATTGGCTATTGGAACTGAGTCCAGATATCGCTCTCCATACAGCAGGTTTATTGCAAACGGGGTAAATAATATCCCCAACGCGGTTATAACTAGTATTACGGCAGCATTTACCATTGCCACCTGGATAACCTTTCTTTTGATTTGCCCATAATTTGTCATACGGGCAATAATAGGAAAATAATATACCGTCACAGCCCCGCTTATCAAAATCAGCATCTGCGGAAGCAATCCTGCAACATGAAAGTTCGATGTTATAATAGGATCAGCGATGATATTGTTAACGAGAAAGCTTTCATTTATAGGCATTATTCCAGAAAAAAACGAGGAAATCCCCATAGAAAATCCCATTACCCGAAACTCTTTTTTCTCTGACTTTGTCAGGCAATCAGCTCTTTTGTTTTTTGTTTTATCTTTGTAGTATATAAACACATAAACTAAAACAAGCAGCTGCGCAAGATACCTTGCTCCGATTATCCCGTATGTTCCAAACAACAGCAGAAATATAACGGAAAAAACACATAATGAACCGGATGTAAAAATCCCTATGTACGCATATTTCTTATTATCAAGTTGCGTTCTCATATATATACTTCCGGTTGTAACCAGATATTTTATCAGAGGATAAAGAGCAAATGACCAGGCAAAAATTCTTGCATTAGGATAAGGAATATCCAAAACTATTAGCATAATACAAATTATAAGAGTTGCAAAAAATTCAAATCCTCCACCTATTTTAATGGAATAATTCACATATGCCATATCTTTTTCAGTGCATTGATCTTTTGAACAAAATTTTAAAAGTGCATTCGACATTCCAAGACCAGATGCAAGGTACAGATACGAAAATATATTGTCAACATAGGAAATATCTGCGTAGATAATTTTGTCCACAAGTCGTACAATAACTATACTCGAAATCATACTTATCGCCTTATTAAGAAAATTTCCGGTAAGAATATGGAAAAAGCCGCCTTTAAATAATTTTTTTATACCGGCAAGCAAATTTTCTTTTCGGAACGCTTTGATCCTACCCATTTATTATTCCCTCTAATCTTTTTATGATATTTTCATAATTATACCTATCAAGCACCGCCTGGTTTGGCTCAAACTCTACCTCTCCTGCGGTTTTGAATTCTTCATAACTTTTTTTGATGTACTCCTTAAGCTTTATATAATCCTTACCATCACACGCTTCCTCGTAGGCAACACCAAAATTACCTTCGCGGATAACCTGCGTAATTTCGCCATTTGGCAGATTTCCGTTTGTCAAGGATATAATCGGCTTTTTAATCAGCATATATTCAAGCATTTTCCCGGGGAAAACCCCATACTCGTTTTTGTCGTTCCAGGTTGAAAGCAAAAGTATATCCGAATTTGCCTGAAGCCTGATGCAATCTTCCCTGTTAATCAATCCATAATCGCAAACAATTGTTTCACCATTATACTTCTTTGCCTGCGCTTTAAGAACTTCAAACTCTCTGCCAGCATAAATTACCGATATAAGCTTTTCATCAACAGCCTTTTCGTCAATCAGCTCACTTATTGCTCTGAAAAGAGGAGACAAATCTCTGTCGCCTCCATAAAGCGCCCCAACATATGTAATATGCAACTTGTCTCTCTTTTTTTCTTCATTTCCAAACAGCCCCATATCATTCAGGTCGTAACCATTGGGTATCATATAAGCCTTGTCCTGATATTTACCTTTAGAGATTCTGTCTAAATATCCATTTGAAACAGCAACAATTGCATCTGCTTTTTTGCAGGCGCTTTTTTCAATATACCTGTAAACAGGTCTTAATACCGGCGAAACATATTTTACAACCACAGGGTCGCGAAAATCACATATCCACTTTGTTTCAGGATGAAGCTTTTTGTAGCACATTCCGCAAAAGAGCGAAGAAAGCGGCCCAAAGGTTGAAAAAACGACGTCATATTTTTTGTCTCTGACTTCCGGATTTTTAACAAACTCGCTTTCAAAAACATCAACAATATTTTTTGCAGAAATTATTCTTCTTATATTCTGATAAATTCTGCTCAATGTTTTATATAGTTTCCCGTGGTCAGTAACAGCCGCCGCAGCTTTACTTGGGGGTGTGTAATCCTCAAACCCAACCAAGCTACTGCAAAGCTTTTTGTTCTTTATTTCATCAGCACTTACCCGATATCTTGTAAAAACATCAACCTCATAACCTTTCTCAAGCAACTTTTTTGCTATCTTGGTTGGCCGAACTGCTCCAATAACATTTTGCGGATAAAAAAGCTCGCTTATAATCAAAACTTTCAAAAATTACCCCTCCATCCGGGATTTATTTTCAATTCTGTATTTCTTTACCACCGCAGGATTACCTGCAACAATTGCCCATTCGGGTACATCTTTTGTCACAACAGCCCCTGCCCCTATAATTGAATGACTTCCTATATTTATGCCCGGCATTATCATAACACCCTTGCCAATCCAGACATCATCGCCGATACAGCAAGGCTTAGCCTCTTTAAACCCTTGCTTCCACATCGGAATATCAGTATTTGAAAATTCGTGGTTTCGGGAAAAAATCGTGACATTGGGCCCCATCATTACGTCTCTTCCTATAATCAGTTCTCCGCCGCACACACAATTGACGCCAATCCCGGAGTTATCCCCGATACTCGTGCGAGAGGAAAATGTCGCATTATGTTCTATATTCACATTTTTACCGCATGAAACGATAAACCCCTTTGCCGCAGCAGCCCTTAAACGTTTGTAAAGCTTGCCGCCAAAAACCGAAGAGGAACTTGGCAAATGTTTAAACATCACTTCATACACCGTTCTTGATATAACACTTTTAATATTCAATATTAACCCCTCGCTTTTTTAGCAATGTTCATTTTCAACACCATCATAGCCAAAAGTATGTGAAATGGCAAATCAAAGTAAAACAACTGACTTAAAAAGAAGTACATTATTACTATAACCAGCAATGCACTGAAGTTAAGCAAATTTTTTCTTGCTTTTTCAGGCTTGCTTTTCCATATTACGGACAATGTAATTCCTAAAATCAGGGTTCCCAACACTCCCATAAAGTAAATCAGGTCAACATAGGTGTTATGAGCGGCTCTTCCTCCCAGCAGATCTGCACCGAAACCGTTTCCTAAAAAGGTTCTCAGAGCGGATTCCTTGAAATAAGTCATATATCTTTCCCAAATTCCGACACGCCCCGTTGTCAGAGCATTAATATCCTCGCTGGCAGTCAAGCGTTCCATAACGACCTGCAGAAACTCAATCTGCCCTGCCATAAGTCTCACACCAAAGACAATAAGCAGCAGGATACACAAAAACACCAAAACAAACCTTTTGTTTCTGATATTTGCATAAAGGAACATCAGCACAGGTATTGCCAGCATCAAAAACGCAGATTTACTGTGTGTCATAATCGCAAAGCTGATAAGCGCTATTGAAAAAACTCCAAAAACAACCCAATTAATCTCCTTTTTGCAAAATAATATAACCATCAGGCATAACGCAATAATAACATTAACCGCATAATAGTTGGGGTCTCCATAAAGGCCACTGAATCTGCCAATAGCAACTTCCTGCACAGTTGATTCCTTTAACGCTATATAAGCCTCAAGGTTTGGTATAATATCAAACGCTGCAAGCAGGGACGTTATTATCATTCCAGTCGTATATCCCAAAAATATATCCCTATATTCCTTTTCGTCAACTTCTGTCCAGACCAGATAAACAAAAAGAATGTTAACAATAAACTTTATCGTTCTCAGCATATTCATCGAAAACAACATCTGAAACACCAGGAACGAAACCAAAAACACTCCCCACATTATTACCTTTCCGTTGAAGCTTTTAGCCTTAAGCATATAAAAAGCCACATACGCTATCATCAGAAAGGTAAAAAACGACTGTGAGCTCGGCGACATTTTGAAAATGTTTGCAAATGGCATAATGAAAAACAATATAAATACCAGTTCAGCATTGGAAACCAGTAAAAACGCCAGCGCACATATACCAAAAGCAGCAAGAGAAAAAATACTGCTGTAAGTCCCAAGCACAATTAAAATCATTGCAGCAAACGCAGTAAACCATTTTGTCTGCTTGTTATTCTTAACCAAAGTTGAGCTTTCCATTTCTTTGCTCCTTTTTTAATTCGTCTTAATTCTTCTCCCCAATGTATGAAAGAAGCTTTTCAAGCGACCTTTCGTTTGCCATTGGGCTCGCAGGCAAATTTGTATCCTCCTTGCCTGTCTTTCTCTCTTTTATCAAATCTTTAAACGCTCTTTCTATTCCTTCGGCCGAATTTTCACAAATCACAGCCTGGTCAAAACCCTCAAGCAGCTCCCTTGCAGACGAGGTCTCCGTTGCAAAAACAGGCACTCCCAAAGCCTTTGCCTCAAAAAACACCATCGGCGCAGCTTCATGGTAGGAAACATTCATCAAAAGGTCTGCCTTTTTCATATACGGATACGGATTGGATAAGTTTCCAAGCAGAATAATGCTATCTTCAAGATTTTCTTCCTTAATCACTTTTTCGATATTTTCTCTTTCACTTCCGTCTCCGCCTATATACCACACAACATCAGAGTTTTCCCTGAGGGTTTCAGCAATCGCCTTTATTGCCCTGGACAAAGCCTTTTCAGGCGCAAGGCGGCTGGCAGAAAAGCAAACAAACTTATCCTCAGAGAAGCTGACTTCCTGCCCGCATGAGCTTTTTGCCATAATTGCATCATAATCCAGAAAATTATAGCAATAGTCCACTTTATCCGAAAGGCTTGGATTGTTTTTGGCAAAGCCTTCTGCAAGTGATTTTGAAACGCAGACGATTTTATCCATTTTCTGATAAAAAGGCTCATTATACTCCTTATCGAGGTCAATAATTGAGCTGTCAAAATGAACCCAGGCAATTTTTTGTTTTGCATCGGTCAACTTATCCACCACTCTGGTAAATCCGCTGACCACCGCTTTTTCTCTTTGCTCCTGATGAAACGAAATCGCCATATCATAGCCATCCAGCCTCTCGTGGTGCCTGATAGCACAGCTTATGGGAAGTCGGTTATTAAAAAGCTTGGTCCATACAGAGCCTAATACTTTGAGCAAAATCCCCGCAATGTTTTTTTCTTTTAAAAGCTGCGAAAAAGATGCTCCCAACGCCTTGAATCTTAAAGATGTGGGCAAAATATTAACGTTCTGATTCAGGCGTTCTTTCATCGGTCCCTCAGGGTTATACGCAAAAATATCAACCTGACAATATTTAACAAGCTCGTTAACCATATTTATCATGGATGACTGTATCCCGCCTGTTTCGAACGATTTGTTAACCACAAGTATCTTTTTCATTATTTCTCCTCTACGGCGTCAAAGCAAACAAGCTCTATCCCCGCTTTTTCCAAATATTTGATAGTTTCATCCGCTGTGAACATTTTGTATTCTTTTATTCTTTGTTCAATAATTTTCCCAAAATAAGGCGAGTCGTTTTCCGTCGCAGGATGTATAACATATTCTCCGACTTTGTTTTTCTTCCACTCAATGCTTTTAAAAACATAATCAAGTCGATTAATATCCGAATTATTAAGGCAAACTATAAGGCCATCGGGCGACATAATCCCTTTTTTGTGAGCATTGCCCTGCCAGATATCAAGCATTTTTGCCTTGACAGGCTCTATTAATCTCCATTTTAATGGCTGCAAACTGTCACTTTGGCTATGCGGAACATAAATTCTTTGGTGACTCCGCATTTTTTTAATACCCAATTCTCTTGCCAGGTCAACAAAAAGAGGATATATCTTAAAATCCACGTGTGTGTTCTGATGGGTGTTCCAGTAATCCGGCTCTCCCATCAATTCTTTGTATAAACTATACTGTGCGATAAGCTCTTTACGGATATCTGCATCTGCTATCAATCCTTTTCTGTATCTGCTTCTGAATTCGGGATATGGAAAAAACTCTCCGTTTTCAGCAACAAGGGACGGAATTTCTTCTTTAGAAAGAACCGGCTTGCCGCAGGCAAGCACCCAGTGAAGCCCAACCGAGATATTTGGGATTTCTTTCAGCTTTAAAGCTTCCTTATATTCAGGCATATTAACCATTACATTTGTTGTTGTAATAAGGCCCTTTTCAATGCCGGCATCAATTGCGGCGTTAACCGCCTTTGACATTCCGTAATCATCTGCTGTAATAATCAGTTTTTTCATAAACCAACCCTCCGCATTTTTATTTTCCTTTCCGGAAACGAATTCTCTCTATATAATATTTCAAAAAGCCGGACACATAATAGCTAAGCCAGTTAATCTTTGCAAGTCTTGCAAATAGCGAACTGTCCTCCCCAAACGGAATTTTTAGCAGTTTGGGATATTTAAGGTCAATCAAATCAAGATGAACTCTGGACAGCTTTCTTTCCTTTCTTGGAACACGTGTCCATTCATAAATAATACATCTTGAATTAAATATATTTAAGTACAACTGCCCTATCATATTGTAAATCAGGTTTTCCTGTGCCGCCCAGCGTCCCATACGGTTTTCAATTGAGAAAAGGTCGAACACATTCACTTTTTCTCCTGAAGCCTTAATCTCCTCGAGCCATTCCTTAAGCACTCTGCTCGCTTCCTTGCTGTAATTGTGAAGCTTACACCTGAAATACTTTGGAGTTGCAAGAACTTCAGGGATATCCCTGTGAAGTGAACACTTGCCGATTTGCCCTATGATATCCCCATTGATGACCGCACCGTCTGAATATGCTTCTTGGATGGTGTTTGCTATCATCAGTGTAACCTTGGAATAACCCGTCTTCCCGAACTCCAAATCAAATTCACGATACATTTCCTCTGTCGGCTTTAAGTCCGTCAACTGACGATATGTCATGTCAACAACTTCTGTAATTTTCTTTGGAATTACAATATCAGCTTCGTTTTCATCAAAATTTTTATGATTTATGGTATACGCTTCAATGCTTTCGTCTTCTTTCTTTAGTGCAAGCATATGAGAAAGCACAACTCTGCTGTCCCGCCCCGAAGTAATCGGGCAGTAAAGCTTGAATCTCTCTTTATAATATTTCAAAAGATTTTCAATCAAAGGAGCGGTCTTTTCTGCCGCCGCCTTTGCTGTGAGCAGACTTTGCTCCTGCTTTGAATTTACAAACCTTTCTGCTTTTTTTAAATCAAATGAAAAATAATGGTTTGGAAGAAGCTGTTTAACCTCTTTATATATAGTTTTGTCAAAAGGCATCGCCTGAGAAATTTCGCTTTTCTTCCTTATCTTACTTAATTTTTCATCAGGTTCAAGATTAAGCTCCCTTGCTACAACTTCACTGTTTGATGAACAAACAAGCTCACCTTCGCCGACTGAATAGCAAAACGGAATGCTTGCTGTTGCATCAGGGATAGCATACGTCCCGCTGTCGTCTTTATAAAGAATCAGATACTTGCCGCCAAGATAGTATTCCAGCGAGATAACATCGTCAAGCGTTCTGCTGTTTTCAAGCATCCATTCCGCAAGAGACTCATCTTTCCCAAGGCAAAGC
Organism: Clostridia bacterium; assembly: GCA_045579385.1. Classification (GTDB taxonomy): domain Bacteria; phylum Bacillota; class Clostridia; order Monoglobales; family Monoglobaceae; genus SIG440. The sequence continues at coordinate 1,062 of JAZNMD010000138.1, read as the reverse complement.
TCTGTCGCATATCCGTAAATAATTAATTCTCTGCTATCGAGCTGTGCAAGCTGAATCGGTGTTGACTTGCTGTATTTAATCTGATAACCGCCAAAAGATACTTTATTCTCATATTCAGTTAAATCTGATACTTCTCTTTTAATGCCGAACAGAAACAGACTGTCTTTAAGCAAATCACACACCTCTTTTCGTTGTTAAATTTTCATTGGCTTACTTGCAAGCAGATTTATATATCTCAATATATTCAGGACAAATACTGCTCCACTTATACTTTTCTGCTTTTTGTGCAAGATCCTTTGAAATGGTATCATAACTTTCCAAAACTTTAACTATTGCATCCGCAACGCTTTCTGCCGACCTTGAGTCTGCCCTGAAACCGACCTCGCCTTCTGCAAATTGCCCGTCAAAGCCCTGCCCTGCCGAATAAACCACGGGAAGCCCCTGACTTATCGCTTCAACATACACAAGGCCGAATGTCTCGGTAAATGATGGCATAACAAAAATGTCGTTTTCACGGTAAATATCAATAAGCTCCTCTTTTGGTTTTGCAGGCACACAGATTGTATTTTTGTCCGCTTTGATGACTTCAAACTCTTTTTTGTCTGCGGGTCTGCCCACAACCGTAAGTGATGCCTTGTACCCTCTCTTTTCCAAAAGCTTTATCGCTTTCTGAATAGTTGGAACATTTTTGTTTTTGTCAATTCTTCCTGCAAAAACAATCTTAATTTCTTTTCCGGGCACAGTCTCCAACGCTTTGTTCTGAGCATTTTCAAACCAGAAATCATCAATACCGTTTGGAATGATATATGTTTTTTCTGAAAGCTCCTCTTTGTACTTTTCGGGAACATACTTTTCAAAAACCTGCTTTCTGTAGGCTTCCGAAAGGAAAAATACCGCTTTTGCATCACGCATTATTTTAACGCCACGTCCTCTTAAATGCGGCATTATTTTGAAAAAGCTGTTTACATCTGTGTTTCGCACCGCAACTACATACGGGATATTGTACTTCTTTGATAAATTCCTTGCACAATTTCCATCGGTAAAAAGCGTGTATGCGTGGAT
>JAZNMD010000137.1:0-3607 GCA_045579385.1 Clostridia bacterium | reverse complement strand
GTTCTTGGTTCAATTTTTATGATTAAAGGGCATATTACCCCGGCTGACCTTATTGCTTATCTTTTGTATATCCAGACACTTATTGCTTCCATAAGACAAATCGTGCAGTTTACTGAGCAATTTCAAAAGGGTATAACGGGCATTGAAAGATTTTTTGAAATTATGGATGAACCCATAACCATAATAGATTCTGCCGACGCACATACCCTCGATGATATAAGCGGCAATATCGAATTTCGAAACATCAGCTTTAAGTATTCGGACAATGCAAATGACGTTTTAACAAATATAACGCTTGATATCAAAGCAGGCAGCAGTATTGCTCTTGTAGGTCCGTCAGGCGGTGGGAAGACCACCTTGTGCAATCTTATTCCCAGGTATTATGACCTTGCCGAAGGAAGTATCCTGATTGACGGACACGATATCAGAGACGTAACCCTTAAATCACTTCGAAATAATATTGGTATGGTGCAGCAGGATGTGTATCTTTTCAGCGGCACAGTATATGAAAATATAATCTATGGCAAACCCGACGCCACTCGTGAAGAGGTTATCGAAGCTGCAAAAGCCGCTGATGCACACGAATTTATCTCTGCACTTAAGGATGGCTACGACACATATGTAGGCGAACGTGGTTTGAAGCTTTCGGGCGGACAAAAGCAAAGGATTTCAATTGCACGCCTCTTCCTTAAAAATCCGCCTATTCTTATCCTGGATGAAGCAACATCTGCACTTGACAATGAAAGCGAACTGATTGTGCAAAATTCCTTGAAGCGGCTTTCCGCCGGCAGAACAACCTTTACCATTGCTCATCGTCTTACTACCATAAGAAACGCAGACCAGATTTTTGTCCTTACGGAAGATGGAATTTCAGAACATGGTACCCACGATGAACTTCTTGCCAGAAACGGTGAATATGCAAAGCTTTATTCCCTTTACAGCACCTTGTGATTATAATATTAAAGAGACTGCAGAGATTTCTGCAGTCTCTTTTTTTGGGGAAATTATATCCCAACACTTTTTTATCCTCGGAAAATTCATAAGATATTATACATTTTACAGATTTCCCGTTTACTTTTTCAATACAGCCTTAAGATACTGCCCTGTGTATGATTTTTTACACTTTGAAACTTCCTCAGGTGTACCCTCAGTCACAATCTTTCCGCCTCGTGTTCCACCCTCCGGGCCTAAATCAATGATGTAATCCGCTGTTTTTATCACATCCAGGTTGTGTTCAATCAATATAACTGTATTACCCGCTTCAACCAGTTTCTGCAGCACCTCTATGAGCTTGTGCACATCAGCTGTGTGAAGTCCGGTTGTCGGCTCGTCAAGAATATATATTGTTTTACCCGTACTGCGTTTACTGAGCTCTGTTGCAAGCTTTACCCTCTGTGCCTCGCCACCGGAAAGAGTTGTCGAAGATTGTCCAATTTTTATATAGCCGAGACCTACGTCAAAAAGAGTTTGCAATCTGTTCCTTATTTTGGGAATGTTCTGGAAGAACTCCACTCCCTCTTCAACTGTCATTTCAAGAACATCATATATGCTTTTTCCCTTGTATTTTACTTCAAGAGTCTCTCTGTTATAGCGTCTGCCGAGGCAAACCTCACAAGGCATATAGATGTCAGGCAAAAAGTGCATCTCTATTTTGATTATACCGTCTCCGCTGCATGCCTCACATCTGCCGCCTTTAACATTAAAGCTGAATCGTCCCGCTCCATATCCTCTTGCCTTTGCGTCAGGAGTTGCAGCAAATAAGCTTCTGATATCTCCAAAAAGGCCGGTATATGTGGCAGGGTTTGAGCGTGGTGTTCTGCCGATTGGTGACTGGTCAATATTTATTACCTTGTCAAGATACTCAAGTCCGCTTATACTTTTGTATTTGCCCGGCTTTTGTTTTGCATGATTAAGCTCATTTGCCAAAATCTTATACAAAACCTCATTCACAAGTGAGCTTTTTCCGCTTCCTGAAACACCTGTTATGCACGTCATAGTTCCAAGAGGAATTTTTACATCAATATCCTTAAGGTTGTTTTGCCTTGCCCCCTCCAGAACAAGAAAATTTCCGTTTCCTTTGCTGCGTTCTTTTGGCACTGGAATTTTTTTCTTTCCGCTTAAATAAAGTCCCGTCTCAGAGCCTTCGCATTTTTTAATTTCCTCCACGGTTCCCTCAGCCACTATAAGCCCACCGTGGATGCCTGCACCGGGACCAATATCAATGATATGGTCAGCCGCATACATAGTATCCTCGTCATGTTCAACCACAATCAAAGTGTTTCCCAAATCCCTGAGCTTTTTAAGCATATCAATAAGCTTGTCATTGTCACGCTGATGAAGTCCTATGCTGGGTTCATCCAGAATATAAATAACCCCCATAAGTCCAGACCCGATCTGGCTTGCAAGACGTATACGCTGTGCCTCGCCGCCTGAAAGAGTTCCGCTGGAGCGTGATAAGCTGAGATAATCCAGTCCCACGCTGACCAAAAAGTTCATTCTGTCACGGATTTCCTTTAAAATCTGCTCCCCGATTATCTTTTCTCTTTCGGTCAACTCCATATTTTCAAAAAACTTCATACCCTCAGCAATTGAAAGCTGTGAAACTTCATCAATATTTAAGCCCTTAACGGTAACCGCCAGGCTTTCCTTCCTTAACCTCGTACCCTTGCACTCAGGGCAGGGCATATTATACATAAGCTCCTGAACTTCCTTTTTTGCCCACTCCGAATTTGTCTCGTGGTATCTGCGTTCAACGCTTCTGAGTATTCCCTCAAATCTTGCATACTGCTCGCCCTTGGCAAATTTTCTTTCGTAAGACAGATGCACTTTTTCTCCCTTTGTTCCGTAAAGCAGAATATCCATTATCTCAGGGGGAAGCTCTCCGACAGGTGTATCAAGACTAAAGCCATACTGCTTTGAAAGTCCACGGTAATACATCGCTGCAATACTGTTTTTGTCCGTTCCGCTCCAGCCATATACACAAACTGCACCTTCATTTAAACTCTTTGTTTTGTCAGGTATAAGCTTGTCCGGGTCCAGAATTTCAACACTTCCAAGGCCCATACAATGAGGGCACGCACCATACGGGGTATTAAATGAAAACATTCTTGGCGTAAGTTCTTCAATACTTATACCACAATCATCGCAGGAATAATTCTGGCTGAAAAGCATCACCTTATCCTCATCGGGAAGTTGAATAAGCACAAGTCCTCCCGCCATTTTAAGAGCCGCTTCCAAAGAATCTGTAAGCCTTTTTTCAATGCCTTCACGCATAACAAGTCTGTCGACAACTATCTCAATATTATGCTTTTTTTGTTTATCGAGTATTATTTCATCAACACTTGGGTCATATTGCTCGCCATCTACACGCACCCTGACAAACCCGTATTTTGATGCTTTTTCAAAAATCTTTGTGTATTCGCCCTTTCTGCCTCTTACTACGGGTGCAAGAATCTGGAACTTTGTCTTTTGTGGAAGCTCCATAACAGCGTCCACAATCTGGTCAATGGTCTGCGACTGTATTTCCTTGCCGCATTTTGGACAATGAGGAACGCCTATGCGGGCAAAAAGCAGCCTGATATAATCATAAATCTCGGTAACTGTACCA
>JAZNMD010000136.1:0-4364 GCA_045579385.1 Clostridia bacterium | reverse complement strand
TGGGCAAAGCAATTGATACAGGGAGATCTGAATTATTTATTACGATTATAAATGATATCTTTTCATCACCAATAAAAATAATTTTTGGAGATTTATGCAAAAATATTTTCTATAATTATCATAATGGTTTGTTATCGATTTTAGCATCGTTGGGGCTAGTAGGCGTACTTGCATATTTAGTATTTTGGAATAAGCAATTAAAAACACTGCGTGAGTTATGTGTCGAAAAAAAACGTACGCTCGCCTTTATAGCTATCATAGCAATATTACTACATTCTTCTTCGGAATCAATGGGAGTTGTAGGAACAATCCCATACAGTATATTTGTAGTTGCAATTATTAAAATAGCAAGAGGAGAGATTGTAAGTCGTAATGACAAAATTACAACAGATTGAATTTGAAATGTTAAAAGAGTTCGTGCGGATTTGTGATGAACTTAAACTTACGTATTTTCTAGTTTGTGGATCGGCCCTTGGTGCAGTCAAGTATAAGGGATTTATTCCATGGGATGATGATATTGATGTAGCGTTACCTCGACCTGACTATGAAATTTTTTGTCAAAAAGCGCAGGCTATGCTGCCGAAGCATTTGTTTTTGCAAAATCATAATACCGATAAATATTACCCGTTGATTTTTAGTAAAATCCGTAATTCTAACACAACTTTTGTAGAAAAATCATATGCAACAACGAATATTAATCATGGCATATATATTGATGTATTTCCGCTTGATGGATATCCCAAAGATGTCGAACATCAAAAAGTATTGGAAAAGAAAAAGAAGCAGTACAATTTGACAAGATTGTGTTGTCTGAATGTTCCGCTTACTTGGAAAACTAAAATTTTGGTTATGATGCAAAACTTTTGTGGTGTTCACAGAAAACCGCAAAAGTTTGTTTCTAAATTAGAAAAACATATTTCACGGTATCCGACAGATACATCTAGTGTATGGTGCAATCACGGCAATTGGCAAGGTAAACTTGAATATGCTCCACGCGAACAATACGGTAATGGTATATGGGCAGAATTCGAGGGGTTGCGCGTGCGAATTCCTGAAAGGTATGATGAGTACCTGACACAAAAATATGGTGATTGGAAATCTGATCCCCAGTCTGAAGATATGCAAGGTCATCACTATCATTATATTTGTGATACTGATAATTCCTACTTAAAGTATATCGATAAAGCGTCAAAATATAAATTGAAGTTTAAAAACAATTTTGGAGCAAATTAAACCATATAAAACTCTAACTAAATCAAAGCATTAATTTGGATATAAACCGCAAAGCGTTTATATAAATAATTTAAGGAGAAAGAAAAAATGACACGCAAAACAATCAAAAGCGTAATAGCTGCATTGTTAACATTTGTTATGCTGTTAAGTGCCGTTCCGTTTATTGCTTTTGCTGAAGAAGCTACAGCGGATCCGGTTATCAATGATGGCAAGCAATTTGGTTACAATGGTTATTACAACATAATCTCAAAGAAGGATTATACGCTTGTTCCCGGTGCTGCGTATGAATCAGAAATGGTTCTTAACAACGTTACGGGTACACGTAGACAAGTGATTCACGTCATTGAAGTGGATCCTTCTAATCCCGATGTATCCATCGTTCCTGGGTACAAGCAGATTGATAAGCTTGCAGAAGATCCCATGAATGAAGCAAACTGGGGTCATCAGGAACTTACCGAGATGGCAAAGTATTACGAGAACAATCTTGGATACAACATCGTCGGCGGTATGAACACCGACCTTTACTACAATTCTTACTCTCCACGTGTACTTGTATACAATGGAAAGAACATTGGTAATTTTGGTAAGGATGTTTCTTCCGACGGCTCGGCTTTCAAAAACACATCCTCTATCCTTTACGTATTTAAGGATGCAGAGGGCAACATCTCCTGTGATGTAAAGGCGTTTAACAAGACCGAGTTTGACAGCTATCTCGCAGATGGCACCCTTCTCCACGCTGTAGGTGTATCCTTCGGTATGGTAGTTAAAAATGGCGAACTTGTTTCAAAGACTGAGAAGCGTGGCAACGACGATGCTGCACGTTCTATGGTTGGCGTTAAGGCAGACGGTACTCTCGTTATCTGTATGAACGACGGCCGTAGCGCAAACAACTCTGTTGGTTTCAGTCCTTTCGAAGAAGGTGAGGCTATGCTCGCTCTCGGATGTCAGTGGGCTGCTAACTGTGACGGTGGTGGATCATCTACTTTCATTTCCAAGCGCGTTGGCGAAGAGAACTTTGAGATGCGCAGCGTTCCCTGTGACGGTGCACAACGTCCTACTGCTCACGGTATTTTCGTTGCATCTAACGTTGCTCCCACAGGTATTCTTGACGTTGTAAACATTGAGTCCGATTACGATATCTTCGCTCCCAAGACTGTTTACAACTTTGGCGCAGAAGCAATCGATACTCACGGTTATGCTATGGAAATGCCTGCAGATGCATCTTGGGCATTATCAGACAATACTTTTGGTACTATCGTTGATGGCAAATTCGTTTCTAACGGTACAAAGGGTACTGTAGATGTACAAGTTCTTTCTAATGGCGCAGTTGTTGGCTCTAAGACTATTACTGTTGATGACCCCGAAGTATTCAAGCTTTCTGCAACCTCAACTGTGGTTCCTTATTCTACTCCCGAAAAGATTCGTACAATTACACTCCCCATCGTAGCTATGACTGGTGAAGCTAACGTATACGTGGATACTAATGCCGTTTCTGTTGCATTGTCAAATGAAAAGGCTGGTGTTCTTGACGGCTTTAAGTTTACCGCTACAGATGATACTAGCATTGCTGGTGTTAATGTTTCTATTGCTTACGGTAATATTAAACTTACTTACGCAATCGAATTCGGTAAGGGTTCTGAAGTAATCTTCGATTTTGAAGATGGCGACAAAGCAGGCTTTATGGGCTTTGAAGAGGCTAAAAAATGGTCTCAGGATAATGGCGTAAACAATAGCCTTGTTGGTTCCGAGCCTCTTGCGGGACAATTTAACGCATATCTTAGCAGTGATACATTTATTTCTACAACTACAAATGGCGGTCAAGTAAGAAGTGGTAATAATGCTCTTGCCTGGAAACTTGATAATACCGATGCCGCTTTCGCAAGCTGGTCTTACAATGTGCTATTTAATACAGGCGAAACCGTAGTTCTTCGTGACGTAGCAAACGGTAAAAAGGCTACTACTCTTGGTATGTGGCTATATATCCCTGAAAATGCTTTTTGTTCAGCAGGAAAAGGCCCTGCTTTCCAATCACAGTTGTATGTGAAAAATGTAGATGGCTCTTATTCTTGTAAGCAAGACCACTTTATGTTTACTTCTGCTGCAACAGGTAAGCAGACAAACTTAAATAGTGCTACTAATGCAGATGTTCCTGAATCACGTTGGGTATACGCTTCTATTGATATTTCTAAGTATGATTATCTTTGCACACCTGTCGCAACCGATGTAGGTAACTCTCGTTCACCTTCGTTCATTCGTACTTATGTAAAACCTGACACAGCGGATGAAATTACATTCTACATTGATGATATTACTCTTGACTACAGTTCTGCTGTAGATGATAGAGTTCTTCCTACAATCACTAATCCTACATATTCCACAGCGGATACTGCTGTTGCTCTTGAAAATGGTACAGAAATTGCAGGTAATAAGATTGCTTTCTCCGCAACTGTAGCTGACAACGCTGCACTTGATATTACCTCTGGTAAGATTTTCATTGATGGTGTTGAAGTTAGACCCGCAGTTGACAGCCGCGGCATCAGCACTGCTGCAGATGCAATTCTCGTAGCAGGTAAACATACTGTTACCTTCGAAATCAAAGACGAACTTGGCAACCCCGCAAGACTTAGCAGAACATTTACAGTTGCAGGTGATGCAGTAGTTGAACTTTCCGGTCATAATGATTCAGACGAGACTCCTAAAGCACAGTCTGTTTATTATGTAGATATCAACGTTGCAGATCTTGCAAATGTTAACAAGCTTGTTACTAAGTTAAAGCTTAACAATGCAAACAAGTGGGAAACCAATGGTGCTGTTGTAGCTGACGGCTTTGAAGAAACATTTGATTATAACGAAATTTCCGAAATTCTCACTGTTACAGTAGAAAAGGTTGACGGTTCTAAGGCAAAGGCTCTTGATAAGACTCTTGTTAGCATCCCTGTTCGCATTTGGACTTTCGATCGTTATAGCTATGTGAATAACGCTTATTATCCTGTTTCGGAAATGGGCAACAAGCCTGTTGTAAACGTAATGTGTGACGTTGCGTATGGCGAAGTTACTCTCGCTGACGATACAGTATCTTCTTTCGGTGGCGCTATTAACGTAGCAACCGAGCTTACAACAATTTCTTCTCC
>JAZNMD010000135.1:0-7829 GCA_045579385.1 Clostridia bacterium | reverse complement strand
TTATTATAAGCAACGGAAAGGATTTATTAATTATGGAAAACAAGGCACTAAATACAGCTTGTAAACTGTGCGATACTATGATGCGCAAATTTGAAAATGCGGCAGACTTACCACCCGCTATGCGGGTGGATAATTATTTTATAGTCTTTTTGCTACGCACAAACCTCGCCTCTCGGTGTACACAAGTATACCTTCGGGTTCCCCAAAATCTTACTTTTGGCTCGGTTTGTGTGTTCTGTATCAATTTTACCTATCCCCTAATAAAGGGACAGTTTAAAAATCGCGTTTTCAAACAGTTCCTTTTAAGTTTTTTAAGAATTCAAAGCTTCGTAAAAATCCTTATACAAATATAATGAACCGCAAATTACAACTGTTTTACCAGCTTCAAGAGCGGTGCGGTAGGCTTCGTCGATGGAGCCAAATGCTGTGGCGTTGATACCGTTTGATTTTGCGATTTCACAAACCCTGGCTGCTGTTGCGGCGCGGGAGTTATCTTTAACCTGCACAGCAAACACATCGGAGCTTTCCAAAAGACCTGATGATTTAAGATGAGCAAATGCACCGTCAATATCCTTGTCTCCCATGAAGGCTGTAATAAAGGTTGCCCCTGTCCAGTTTGGGAAATATCGTGTGAGGGATGAAACAAGTGCACCTATCCCGTTTTTGTTGTGTGCCCCGTCGTATATAACGACGGGATTCTTTTGTATAATTTCAAAACGTGCAGGATTTTTTGCTTTGCCGATGCCTGCCCGTATGTGCTCAGCCGAAATTCCAAGGGCAAGAGCGGTTTCAATTGCAAGGGCGGCATTTTCGGCCTGATAAAAACCACTGATGCCACAGACAATGTCTTTTATCTCAATGCCTTGGGATGCGGATTTGTAATCAATTATTTCACAAAAATCTTTAACCCCGTTTTGTATGGGCTCTTCTGCAACAACAAGGCGATTGTTGCGGTTTTGGCATACCCCTTCAAGAACCGAAAGCGCCTCTTTTGATTGGCGTGAGGTAACACAAAGTCCTTGCGAGCCATCTTTATGGGATTTTATAATTCCTGCTTTCTCGGTGGCTATTTCTTCAATCGTATTTCCAAGATACTCGGTGTGGTCAAGGTCAAGCCGCGTTATAACCGAAGCAAGCGGCGGGGGGATTATGTTGGTTGCATCTCTTGTGCCGCCAAGGCCTGTTTCAAGAATAACAATATCGCAATCAACTTCCTTAAAATAAAGAAATGCCGCTGCTGTCCAGATTTCAAAAGGTGTAGGTGAGTCGCCAAGCTCTTTTTTTACAAGCTCTGTTCCCTGCTCCACAATTTTTAAAATACGGTTTAAATCTTCCTCGGGAATAAGCTTGCCATCCACCGATATGCGTTCGCACACTGAAATCAGGTTAGGAGAAGTGTATTTACCTGTGCGAAAGCCTGCGTCGGAAAATATACATTGAAGAAAGCTGCAAACCGAGCCTTTGCCATTTGTCCCTGCTATATGGATAAATTTAAGATTTTTTTCGGGATTACCCAGTTGTTTAAGCAAACATTCTATTGATTCAAGCCTGAGCCTTGCGATTGCCTGAAAGCTGTTTGCAAAATTCTTAAAGCTGTTACCGCTCATTTATGCTTTACGCTCCTTTTGTTTTGAAAGTTTCAGTTGTTTTAAAAGTGGGGCAAGAGCAAGCATTAAGACAAGCTGCAAAACCAGCTGAATGACACTTGCAGGAAGTCTTGTCCAAAAAGCGGTCACAAAGTCCGGAAACCATTTAAGATAAAAGGTATACATTGCTGTGTTCAGTACAATAGCTATAAAAAACTGCGAAACTGCACAAAGAATAACATTTGTAAGGTATTTTGCTTTTGATAAGTAAAAAAACAGACCAAACGCAAATCCCGAAACAAATTCCATTACGGTTATCTGCGGAACAAATGGCCCGACAGGAGCCAAAAGGCAGTTGAGAATATCGCCGATTGCCGCAACCATTCCGCCATAAAAGGGACCGTAGAGGGCGGCGGTTAAAAAAACAGAGATGAACTTAAGTGGAATTTTAACAATTGTCCCGATTCTAAAGGTGCAATATACTGCAAGCAGTACGGTAATTGCAATAAGTAATCCCAGAAGAGAAATATCCCGTGTTTTTAGTTTCGGGAAAAGCTTTTTAAAAACAGACATAATAAATACCCCTTTCATAGCATCGCTACAAAAGGGGTAAAAAATACCTTTGTAAATTTTGCAGCAACGGAATGCGAACCCGATACCGCAAGCTCTTAAATGGCTTTTCGTAGAAGCAGCAACTTCCCGTCTGCTTCTCACTTAACGCATCGAATCCTACTTTGCTAAAATTTAAATATAAATTATCTCAATTGATTTCTGTTGTCCTTGACGATGTTTATGCACTGTTCAAGGTCGCGAATGGTTTTTACCACAACAGCCTCAACGTTTTCGAGAAGATAATCAGCATACTGATAGCTTGATTCCTTTGCGGCATTTGCTTCAGCGTTTGCTTCTTCCATAATCTCGGTTGCGGCAAGAGTTGCCTTTTTGGTAATTTCATTTTCGTCTATCATGGCAACAAGCTGGTCATTTGCGCGTTTTACAATCTCCTCAGCCTCTTTTTTTGCATCGTTGATAATATTCTGACGCTCTGCCTTGATCCATTTAGCCTGTTCTAAATCAGTTGGTAGCTTAAGACGGATTTCCTGAAGAATTTCAAGAAGCTCCTCCTTGTCTAAAAGGCAGCGACCTGAAAAGGGTACTGCAACGCCCTTATCTATAATGTCCTCAAGCTCATTTATTAATTCCAAAGTGTCCATTTCCATAATACCTTTAACCTCCTTGTGTTAATATCCGAAACGGTGCTTTATAAGGCTAATAAGTTCGCCTGGAACAAGCCCTTCAAGCTTTCCGTTGTACTTTGCAACTTCTTTTACAATACTGGAGCTTAAAAACATAAACTCACTGCTGCATGGCATAAAAAGTGTTTCAATATCCGAATACAGATTGCGGTTTGTAAGAGCCATCTGAAATTCATATTCGTAATCAGAAACAGCACGGAGGCCCTTCAAAATTACCGAATAATTATTTTTCTCCATAAAATCTGCCAAAAGACCTGAGAATGAACAAATTTCCACATTGGGGAGGTCCTTTGTAACGCTGGTAAGCATATCCACTCTTTCCTCAAGAGAAAAAGCAGGGTTTTTCTTTTCGTTTATAAGAACTGCAACAACAACCTTGTCAAAAAGCCTTGACGCACGGCGGATAATATCCAAGTGTCCGTTTGTACAAGGGTCAAAGCTGCCGGGATAAACTGCTGTTTGCATAGTGTGATACCTCCGGTTTACCGAAAATGTCCAAGCACAAAAACGGTTGTTTTGCCATATTTTGCACTTTTCAAAATATCGAAGCTGCCATCAGGAGGTGTTTCTCCGCCTGCCTCGCTTTCAGCCACTATAATGCCATTTTCGGACAGAAGATTTTTTTTGCAGATAGAGTCAATTGCTTTTGTAAGAAAGCCTTTATTATACGGTGGGTCAAGAAAAATCAGGTCAAATTTGCTGCTTGTCCGTTCGAGATATAAAAAAGAATCTGACTGAATGATTTCGGACGAAGCTTCGTTTCTTGAAAGCTCAATATTTTTTTTAAGTACCGAAAGTGCCATGCGGTCAGCCTCAACAAAAGTGCAACGGAGAGAGCCGCGGCTGAGTGCTTCGATGCCAAGGGCACCGCTGCCTGCAAATAAATCAAGAACATTTTCAGTCGGGGTGAAGGGCATTATCAGGTTGAACATAGACTCCTTAACTCTGTCGGTTGTGGGGCGTGTATCAAGACCTGCGGGAGCAAGCAGCTTAAGACCGCGGGATTTGCCTGAAATTATACGCACAACTTCACCTCGTCACTTAAGAATAATTTTAAATCATATATATTATATTGTATATAATTTAAAAATTTTGTCAAGGTTTTTAGTCAAAAAACTTGGATAAAATCGCAAAATATGAAAAAAACAAGCCCCACATATGCCGTATAGGGACAAGGTAAAAACCTGCATAGCAGGTGGGATGAGTCCCGGAGACATTACAAGTCCACTGGCCACAGCATAAGTCTTCGACTTAAGCCGGGGAGGCATGTGCGCCGCCTACCGGAGATGAATTCCCTTTGAAAAAGTGTTGGTTTTACATTGTGCCGCATACTACGAACATCGCAGGGCTTATACTTGAGTATAGCATAGTTTCAAGGAGATTTCAATAGGGATAAATAATCTTTTACAAGCAAAGAAAGTCAACTTTGGTAAAAATTTAGTCTTTTCAAATCGAAAAAGTTAATGTATACTGAAAATACATAACAGTTTCTGATGCGGAGGAGACAAAAGTGAAAATTGAGCGGATAGATGAAAACAAAATAAAGGTTATCGTGTTCGGGGATGATGTAAGACGTTGGAATGTGGACCTTAAAAATTTCACAGAGAACACACCCGAAGCGCAGGATATGTTTTGGTTTGCCCTGAAGCAGGCAGAAGAGGATGTAAACTTTATGGTTGGCAAGTCTCAGCTGATGGTTGAGACGATGCCTTCTGAGGGCGAGGGGTTTGTGTTGATTATAAGTCGGATGGAAAATGAGGCAGCACTGGCAGAGGCTCTTGTGAGGGCAGGCAAACAGCTTAAACAGACGGAAATAAAAATGCGGAAAAAAAGGCCGGTTGCACCGCTTTTCAGAATTTTTGCGTTCAATGATTTTGAGGAGGTTTGCACAGGTATTGCAGAAATCCGTGAACTTTATATGGGGACAAGCCGGCTGACAAAATACGGAGGCAGGTTTTATCTTGAACTTACGCCTATCGATTCTTTCGGTTTTTTTGAGATTGAAAACATTTTGTCAGAATTTGCAGAAAAGGTCAAAAACCCCGTGACTATGCAAGGAATGCTTAATGAACATGGTACGGTTATGATTGAGTCAGATGTCATAACAATTGTAACAGAAAACTTTATAAAATAATTTGTGAGTAATATGCGGAAAGATCATTGCTTCCCGCATATTTGTGTTTTTGGGTAAATATACTTAAATATGAATACCTGAAAAGGAGTGACGATTTATGGAAGAAGCAAGTAAGCACAGCGTATATATAAAAGGCAGAGGAAAACTTTCGGCAACAGGAGTAGAGGATGTGGAAAGCTTTGATGACGACAAAATAATTGCTTATACCGACGAGGGGCAGATGACAGTAAAAGGTGCAGGTCTTAAGATAAACCGTTTGTCTGTTGAAAGCGGCGAGCTGGAGGTTGAAGGCATTATAGATTCAGTTGAATATCAGGATACCCACCACAGCGAAGGCGGAGGATTCTGGGGTCGGATTTTCAAGTAAGGAGTCGTTTTGATGTATACTTCTGTTCAGACAGATGCGGTGTTTTTTTTAGCCTGCTTGCTGGCAGGCGTGATTGCGGCTTTTTTGTATGATATCATTCGTATAAGTCGAAGAATTGTAGCTGTCGGCGCAAAAGTTGTGTGTGGAGAAGATATAATTTTTTTGATTATATCGGCGGTAATTCTTTTTTGCGCCGCTTATACAAAAAACAGCGGGGAAGTAAGGTGGCACGGAATAATCGGAGGAGTTCTGGGCGCAGGGTGTTATGCTTTTGTGGTAAGAAACCGCTTTGTAAATTTTGGAACGCTGGTTATTAAATGGTTGATAAAGGCAGCACTTTTTTTGCTTCGCGTTATCCTTTTTCCTGTGAGAATAATTCTGCGTGCACTGAAAAAACCTGTAGAGGTCATCGCTTGGTATACAAGTGGCAAATTAAGACGGGCAAAACGTTTTGCAAAATGTGGAAAAGAACGCCTCAGAATGAGACTTTTATCAGCGGCGTCGCTTATTAAAAAAAGGTAGATTTCTATTGACAAAAAATAAGGTTTGTTATATAATTACTAACGTATATAGAGTTTTGTATATTTTTGTGCAAAACGGCTTTTACAATCCACGTGTATTCAGGAGGTCTCTGATATGGCACACAATCCGAATCGAAGAAAAATTAAAAATGTTTCAGGGAAAAAGCTCGTAAAGGCTGTGGGCATTTTTGCGGTGTGTGTTTATGTCGCTTGTACCATTGTGGACCAAAGGGTTACTTTGGCAAAACGTAAAGCTGTTTGTGAAGAGTATGAGGCAAAAAATGCTGAGGAACGGATTAAAAACCAAAAGCTTAACGCTGAGCTTGAGCAGGCGGGAACGGATGAATATCTTCAAAAAGTTGCACGCGAAAAACTGGGGCTTGTAAAGGCTAATGAACGCGTGATTATCGACATTACACGTCAATAATTTATTTACATACAGTGCTGAATTCAGCATTTGAGGAGGATTTTTTTAAGTTATGCAAATTGAAGAAGGAAATATACTTCAGGGAAAAATTTCCGGACTTGCCCCGTTTGGTGCATTTGTGGAACTTGAAGGCGGGAAAACAGGACTTGTGCATATATCCGAGGTGTCATCAACATTTGTTGAGGATATAAATAAACACCTTGAGGTAGGTCAGTCAGTAAAGGTAAAAGTTGTGTCGATTGACGAGAAGGGCAAGATAGGTCTTTCTATAAAGCGTGCTCTTGAGGATTCCCCCCAGAAAACAAAAAAAAGAGAACCACGTCAGAAAACCAGCGGTGCAGTAAAAGGTGCACCTGAAGTTTTTGAGTTTTCAGGCAGAAAGAGTGACGCGGAGTTATCTTTTGAGGATAAGCTGCTTAAGTTCAAGCAGGACAGCGATGAAAAAATTCAGGATTTGAAGCGTAGTACCGAAAATAAACGTAACGGTGGATACAGAAGAAATTATTAAAGCGAATTTGACGGAGGATAAATTAGATGTCAGGACATTCCAAATGGGCGACAATTAAAAGAAAAAAAGGCGCGATTGATGCGAAACGCGGAAAACTTTTTACTAAAATAGGCAGAGAACTTATGGTAGCTGTTAAGGAGGGCGGTCCCGACCCGGACAGTAACTCAAAGCTTCGTGATGCGATTGCAAAGGCTAAAGCTAACAATATGCCAAATGATACAATTCAAAGAAGTATAAAAAAGGCAGCAGGTGAGGATGGCGCAAAGGAATATTTCGAGCTTGTTTATGAAGGTTATGGTGCAAGCGGCGTTGCTTTTATTGTAGAAACCTTAAGTGATAATAAAAATCGTACAGCAGGGGACTTAAGACATTATTTTGATAAGTTTGGAGGCAACCTGGGGCAGACAGGAAGCGTTGGCTTTATGTTTGACAGAAAGGGTCAGATAGTTATTGCAAAAGCAGATTCGATTGATGAAGATACATTGATGATGGATGCGCTGGATGCAGGTGCTGAGGATTTTGCAGCTGAGGATGAATGCTTCGAGGTTACCTCTGCTCCCGAAGATTTCAGCAAGGTGCGTGAAGCGCTTGAAGCTAAAGGCTACGAATTTGAACAGGCTGAAATCGTTTATATCCCACAAACTCTTACCGAAGTAACTGACCCCGAGGCAGTCAAAAACCTTGAAAAGCTTATTGATATGCTTGAAGATAACGACGATGTCCAGAATGTATATCACACATGGGATATGCCTGAGGATGAGGAATAATAAGCGTAATATCAAGGCTTTGCAGGTTTTGAGGAATTTGCCAAACGATGATATACATGCCGAACTACGGTGTACATGATAAATATCATCGCAAATTAAAGTTTGTACATCATAACTCCGAATATACTGAAAAATTGCATGAAAACCACAGGAGGTATTTATGCAAATCAAAACAGTGTATTCGGAGTTTTTGTTTGATTGTGAGGTTAAAAACTTCTCTCAAAAAACGATGAAAGGTTACAGAAACAATCTTCAAAGGTTCT
>JAZNMD010000134.1:0-3163 GCA_045579385.1 Clostridia bacterium | reverse complement strand
AAATTATTTTACAAAATAATTTTCCAGGACCTCGTTGCAACGGAATTCGTGTAAATTTGTTTCGCAAATTTACTATCAAAGCCTTGCTTTGAACGAAAAGCAATGAATATTCATTGCTTTTCTATGAATATCCGTTATAATAAATGTATCTTGAGTTAAAACAAATTCTAACAGAAGAGGGCAAATTTTATGGAAAATTCACGGGTAGAAAAAAGGAGAGCATTTATAATAAACACAGTGTATTTTGCAATTATTGCGATTCTTGTGCTTTTGGGTGTTCGTTATGTTCTTAGCTGGGTTATGCCTTTTATCATTGGGTTTTTTATAGCCTTTATAAGCAAGCCTGCAGTCAAGGGTCTGTGCAAAGTTACACATATGAACAGGAAGTTGAGCGCGACAATTGTGCTGATTTTAGAATATGCGGCCATTGTATTTCTTTTCTGGAGCCTTGGTGCGAAAATTTATGAAAGCCTTGTCGGACTTTTTGCCAGTCTGCCAAAGTATTATGACGAGACAATTCTTCCGTTTATAAACAAGCTTGTGATTATGGTTGAAGATATATCTTCAAGGATTTCGCCCGAGGTAATGGATGAAATTTATTCAACAATCGAAAGTGCTTCCGCATCCATAAGAAGCAGCGTTTTCAAGCTTTCTTCAACAGTTGTTGAAAGACTTGCAGGAGTGACAGTAAAGGTTCCGTTTTTCTTCATCTCGTTTGTATTTACAATACTTGCATCTGTTTTCTTCAGTCTCGATTATGACGCAGTTGTGGGATTTATCAAAAAACAACTTCCGCAAAAGGCAAGAGTTCTTTTGAGTGACGCCAAAATATATACAGTCAAAACAGTGTGTGGGTATTTAAGGGCGTATTTAATCATCTGGGTTATAACCTTTATTGAGCTTTCGATAGGGTTTTCTATTCTTGGGGTAAACAATGTATTAGGTCTTGCGGCGCTAATTGCACTTTTTGACGTTCTGCCGGTCTTGGGGACGGGCGGTGTACTGCTTCCATGGGCGATAATTTCGCTGATTTTGCAGAATTATTTCCTGGCAGCAGGGCTTGTGGTGCTTTATCTTGTAATCCTCGCAATAAGAAACTTCATCGAGCCAAAAATCATCGGAGACCAGCTGGGACTTAATCCGCTTGTAACCATTTTTGCGATTTATCTGGGATATCGGATTATCGGACTGTCCGGTATGATTATCTTCCCGATTGCTACCAACATTCTTGTAGGACTCCATAAATCGGGCAGACTTAAATTGTGGGTTGAATAACTGTAAAAAATATGAAACAAAGGAAAAGTATTCCTCTCTGACTTTTGAGGAATACTTTTTTGTTTCGGTGTAATAATAACATTGTAACAAAAAGTTTTTAAAGAGGTGAATCAAAGTGGAAAACACAGGTGTAAATTGCAATGTAAGTGAATGTATGTATCACGCAGAGGGTAACAAGTGTCGCCTTGATAAAATCGATGTAAGCCACGAGAAAACAGGCGCAGACAGTGTTTCAATACCTCATTTCTGTAAGAGCTACGAAAAGAAATAAAAAGAGCGGCGAATTTTTCGCCGCTTACATATTCATTTTGAGGGGATGTGACGCTTGCATAAGAGCAGCTCATATTCCCTTAATTAATTAGCCGCATAATATCATTCCAGGTAGCAAAGACCATAATCCCCAGAAGAAGAATTAATCCGACAAAGTGCACGATGCCCTCTTTTTCGGGCGGGATAGGTTTTCTGCGGATGGCTTCAATCAGCACAAAAAAGATTCTGCCACCGTCCAGTGCAGGAATCGGAAGAAGATTCATAATACCAATATTTACCGAGATAAAGGACGCAAGGTAAAGAAGTGCCGCAAGGCCGCCCGTCTGTGCCTGGGAATTCATTGCGTCAACTACGCCTACTGGGCCTGATATATCACTGACGCTTGCCTGACCACGAATAATCATACCAAGGGAAACAAAGACGAGTTTTCCCATCCATACGGTTCGCCAGAAGCTTTGATGCATAACATTTGAAATATTTGCCTTTTCTACAGTTGGGATAAAGCCAATCAAATAAGCAGGGGTACCATCGGAATATTTTGCCGCAAGAGGAGTAAAGCTTTTTGTAAGCACCTTGCCATCACGAAGAATTTTGATTTCGGTTGCTGCACCGCCGCTTTGTTGCATTGCAAAGTCAATATCGGTTTTTATGTGAACCTTGTTGCCATTGACAGAGAGCACTCTGTCGCCTGCCTCAAGAAAGTCTGCCAAAGGAGACTGTTCCTGCACCGTTTCAACCGTTGTGCTTGCAATACCGTGCTGAGATGCAGAAATTGAAACAAAAATTATCGAAATGACAAACCCCAGCAACACGTTCATTGCTGCACCTGCGGCAAGGATGATGAGCTTGGCATACCAGGGCTTTGCGGAAAATGAGCCTTCGTCGTTGGATGCGGTGTCCTCACCCTCCATTCCGCAAAAGCCGCCTATCGGGATTGCCCTTATGGAGTAGGTGGTTTCGCCTTTTTGGCGGGAAAAGAGCTTCGGCCCCATGCCGATAGCAAATTCGTGAACCTTAACCTTAAAAAGTCTGGCGGTTAAAAAGTGGCCGAGTTCGTGAACAAATATTATAAGTGAAAAGATTAAAAGTGCAAAAAGCACAGTCCAAACCATTTAAAATACATCCTTTCGATGCTTTGGAACTAAAGCGAATATTTTTGGATAACCTCGTTGTTTACAGCTATTATATCCGAAATAGAGGGATTTAATTTATTTTTATATTTACTCAGCACCGTTTCAACATATTCCGAAATCCCGGTAAAAGAAATTTTATCCTGCAAAAATGCGGAAACAGCTACTTCGTTAGCAGCGTTTAAAACGGTTGGCATAATGCCGCCGCTGATTCCTGCTTCGCGTGCAAGAGCGAGAGCGGGGAAGGTCTCGGCATCAGGCTCTGCAAAGCTGAGTGAGCCAAGACGAGCCCAATCGATGCTTTCATTCATTGCCGAAAGACGCTTCGGGTATGTGAAGGCGTACTGTATGGGATGCTTCATTGACGGGAGTGACATCTGTGCGATTGTGCTTTTGTCAATAAACTCCACCATGGAATGTATTATGCTTTCGCGATGCACAACCACATCAATTTTGTCAAAATCTGTGTCAAACAGCCATCTGGCTTC
>JAZNMD010000133.1:0-9748 GCA_045579385.1 Clostridia bacterium | reverse complement strand
TCTTCCTAAGACCGCTTGGCCTCCGACTTGACTTGAATTCAGTTTTGAAACCTCTTCCTCAAATTCAATTTGTTCTATAAAATCTTGGCGTAGCGATTGTTCGTTGTACATACGCCCAATATTACCGATCAAAAAAGGATCTAAGCAAAGTTCATATTGATCTATATACAGCGAATAATGATTATTACAATATTCGCCATCCAACCAACATTCATATTTTAACTCGTTGCTTTCTTCTTTGAAATCAGATTTGTCTTTCCATTCAGCTATACAGCCATTATTATTTTCTTCAAAAAGAAATTTGTTTAGATAGGCTTTAGCTTCAGATTCCGAAGAATAAAGATGCACACTATGTCCATATTCGGTATCAACCGCCCAATCTTCCTCCAAGGCATATACGATTATTTTTTGCCTTGAATTACATAACGGCATTACCATGCGCGGAGCCATGATTACAAAATCCCAGATAATATCATCAACAGTTTTTTCCATCCCGTATGAATCAGTAAATACCTTTTCAACCCGCTTGATATCTGTCGGCAAAACCGGTGGTTCAAACGAGCAGTAAATATCCGGTGTTTCGTTATCTGTATCTTTGTCATCGTCTGTACGGATTTCAGTTATACGGCCCAAAAGTCCTTCATACTCACTTTCATTTGTTCCGATTACCTCATCACCTATATGATAAGTAATCCCGTCGTATAGAAATTCAGCACCAAATTCTCTTATAATCATATTAACTTTCCTTTCTGAAAAAGGTGAGCAATCGAAACCCGACTGCCCACCTTAATAATTTTATACCCTAATATGTCGCTTGACCACAGCAGTCAGCTTTGTGGGCAGTTGATTTAAGTCAGTAATATCGAGAAACGAATCACCGTAGATTCGCTCAATATTCTGTTTGTCGTTGCCGATTGCTGCGGCAACAAATATGATTCCTTTGCGCTGATACTCGTGTTTGATACCGCGCAAATCTTCTTCTGCTGCGGTACCGTAATAATTTGTATCCGCAGGTTGTCCGTCTGAAACCAGTATTAGGAGTTTGACCGTTTCGTGCCTCTTGTTTAGATTCTCCGCCACATAGCGGAGTGCGGCACCGTCGCGGTTGCTGTTTCTTGCACTGATATCCATCAAGCGGTATTTGTCGTTATTATCAAATCCGTCAAACTCAGCGTAAGAATACAGTTCTACAGAATCACGACCGTCAAACCATCCAGTTGAATGGCCGTAAACCATAACAGGGATACCCAAACTCTCGCAAAAATCGTATAGAATAATAGCAGAGGCTCTGGCATAAGTACTGCGGTCATGTCCACACATAGAACCGGATTCATCAAGCAGTAACCCAACCACAAGCTCAGGTATTTCATTGGGCAATTGGTTCTTATAAAACACCTTGCCATCATTTCGGCACAGTGCATGAGCATCTAACCGTCGCCCCATTATAAGACCGGTCTGCTTTCCGCCACGCCGTTTTTCTTCAAGCTGCTTTATAAGGCTCTTTTGCAGTTGCCTTGAAATGGTAATAAGCGGTGTACATATAGCATCGTACTGTTCTACCAAATCGGAATCAACAGATGCGATACGGTTGACACGAATGTTAACGCCACTATGTATATCACCATAAGATATACTTTGTGCCGCCTCGTTCAGTTCGCGAATGCGACCGTTTTCCAACTCCTCACAAGCGGCATTTTCAGCCATCTTATCTAAGATGCGTTCTATATCCGAAGCTGCTTTGTCATATTGCTCCCGTTGGTAATCTTCATTTATTACCGTAGTACCGCCAACAGGTGCCGACAGCGTCTCACTTTGTTGCAAAGGAATTCGCTCGGTTTCTTCGGAAGTTACTTCTTGTTTACTTGCGTTCTGTATGGCACCGCATGACATAGCTTGAGAAGTCTCCTCTTCGCTTGATTTTTGCCCGTCAGACTCAGATGGATTTTCTTCGTTTTCCGACTCGGTCTGGGACATATCAGACTCATTGGGAATTTCATCTTCTTTAGCTTCTGCTTTTGTTTGGGATCTTGCTTCTGCCGTTGCGGACGAGTTTGAACCGCCGGACGCTTCGGGGACAGGTGTACTGTTACCCGAACAGCCTTCAGAGCCACCTGCAATGGATTGCAGCATTTCGGATAAGGTTTTCGCAATACTTGCAGTACCGCCGGCCGCTTCCGCTTCCTCTTGGCGTTCCTTGCACTTTTCGCAAAAGTCCTTTATATAGCCCCAACAGCGTATAACTACTTGGTTAACAGCGCCCCAGCGTTCTTTACCGGAGCGAGTCATAAGCCCTGCATCAATATCGTTTAACAAGTCGAAAACTGTTTGTATACGCTCATCGGTTTTCGGCTCATCTCCGTATTTTATAGTGCCGAACTTTGTATACGAAAGCATTATTTGAAGAATACTCTCAAATATATGTTGCTCGTTATCGTTTTCCTTTTCTATAAGCTCGGTAACTGTAGGGATTTGTTCCCAATGCCGTTCTCTGAGGGTTTCCAAACTGTATCCCAATGTACCCGGAAAGCTTGTAAGCATTCTGTCTTCTACATAGCCGTCCTCAATAATATTTGCGATGTTGGCAGTTATACAATGCAACATCTCAAGGTTTTTCGGATCTGCCTTTGCATAATCCCAAAAATCCTTTTCGTTTGCCATATCTGCAGACGTTTTTAAAGCAGGCTGTTTGGGATACCACTTGTAACGATTAAGATTGTTATGATAAGTTTGCATTGTAAGGAAGTCCGTAAAAAGAACATGCCCAAGCTCGTGACTGAAAAGCCCACAGGTAAGACTGTAACGGTTTTCTCTTCCTTTAACAGCGCTCACTAACGGGTGCCCCGCATTAATGCGTATTTGCATATTGTCGGTAGCAGCGGTAAAGCTGTCCTTGGGCTTCCAATACAGATTAACACGAACACGGCGGTTAAAATGATACCGCCGTGTTTGTGCTGCTGCCATATCTTCAAAATGTCCCGCTAACATTCGGGATGAGAAGAATTGCTTGTCTGTTATTTTGCTACGCTTTTCATTAAGTCGTTGCTTTACTAATTTGTGATTCACCCTTGCCATTTGGGTATACCTCCTTCGTCAGATTTATGCTGTTGCTTTGTGTCGCTTGGGTGCAAATATAGGTTCAAGCACCGTGCTTATTAACGCCTCTCGGTCAATCGCGTCCGATGTAGCTTTGCTGATTATGGTATTAAGTGCCGATTGATAAACATCGCCCGATATCTCGGCGCTTACAATCCAATCTATCAAGCTTCGCATACCGTATGACCCGTCTGTTATACTGTTCTTGCGGCAATAATCGGATAGGTCATTAACGACCTGTACCATCTGCGATATTTGATATTCATCTGTTGCACCGGTAACGGAAACAGCACGCTGTACCATAACCTCCGGCGTTGGAAGCTCTACATCAAGCACCAAACTCATTCTGTCAATCACCGACTGGTTCATGCCGCGGCACCCTTCGTAGCTTGTATTTGTTGTAACAATAACTACAGCGTCGGGATGCCTCTGTATAATCTCACCCGTAGGCAAAGTTATCGAGCCGGACTGCTCAAGCAAGGAGTTCAGACCTACCAGTACACCGGGTTGAATTATAGTGGACGGCTCCTGTATTTCTATGACATATCCGTATTTAAGTGCCTTTATAAAGTCCGTTTCCACATAACGATATATTTGGCCGACTTCTTTAGCGTTTTCAGCCTTTTTTGAAAGCTCTCGCACCTTTTCGGTTACAAGGTCAAGCACAAGCCTCATACAGTCTTGGGATGTGGCAGAAGCGTTTTCTACACCTGTAAGTGCCATATAGACTCCTGTCGGATCGTAATCCATATCATCCGAATCCGGCAAGTTCATCAGTTTTGACACATTAGCATAGTTTATGCCGCCCATGGCACGCAAGATTTCTCGTTCTGCATCAAGCTGTGTATTACCTGTAGATGCCTCCTCTGAATCGGGAACCATCATTCCTACAAAATCAAAAATTTCCGTATTTGCCGAGCAGGTATACTTCATATACGGTAGACCGAGTCCTGCGGCTATTGCCTGGGCACTCATCGTTTTACCGGTACCTGCAGGGCCACGAAGTAAAAAGTTTCTCATCTGCATCGGTTTGCCGGTCGTTGCCATCGCGTGCTTGCAAATATCAACCACTTCGTTGGGTATGATATACCATTCTGGTAATTGAGGCACGAGGCTTGTCTCCATAGCACTTAACACACGCTTATTCATCACATATTTGCCGACAAAGTCAGCATGATCAATAACCGATGTCGCTGAATATATCTGTGCCGGCCCGGTCTGGGCAAAGATGGTAAATTCACCTGCTACAACCGTTTTGGGAACAAAGTTTCCTGAGTCTAACTGGAGTTGCGATACACGCAGTAAATTACCTGCTTTATCAACCTCAACATCGATATGAGCCGAGCAGCTATCATCCTTAATGCGGCGATAAGCATTATCACACATCAGCGCCATATACTCTGTTGCCTTATCCATATTGGGGTATCCGGCAAGCATTTCGTCATGATATAACTCAAAGTTTTCTCTAAACTCATCATCTTTTGACAATAAGGGGAACAAAGCCATCATTACAGCTGCACCGTCTCTTGCCGAATTGTTTAAGACATAGTTCTCAAATGTTTCAACACCTTTATCGTATACCGTTGCCATCACACTGCCGTTACTGCTGTCATATACAACCAAGTGATATGCATCAGCACTTACAGATGATTTGTATTCAGCCACACATTTTTGGTCAACTACGCCAACAGCTCCTTTGCCGGACCCTTGCATACAACGGCAAACCGCATGAACTGCTTTGATTACAGTAGCACAAAGAGTAGATGCGGTTCCGTCACCGTATTTAGATGACACCTTAATTTTTTTATTTGTTACGGTGTCAAACGGGGGAGGCAAGCTTCTGCCAAAATTAAAAATATTGTTTATGTATGTAGCCATACTTTATTTCCTTTCTGCATTTAATGCGTAAGATGAATTTTAATTCCTTCGGGAACACACTCGACATCTGTAAGCTCGGCACGAACAAGCTCACGGCATACATCGCTCCAGCTTTCCTTTATAGGAAGTTCACCGGCTTTTAGTATGATTTCCGTTTGGTTTTGTCCGATAGCCTCGTTACATCTGGCGTTGAGTTCAAATATGTGGCTTTCAACCCACTCAAATGCTATAAGCTCGTAGTTTTCCTTTACAGGTTCTTCGGTTGTATCCTCCGAATCTGTTTCACATTTGCCATTGGGCTTGGGAACAGCAAGATACTGCAAACCAATTACCTGTAGGTTTTGAATAATAACCTTAGCTTTTCTGTATCCGCCGGCAGAATTAAGGAGTATATATACATCCTCGCCAAGCTCGATTTGTTTTTGAGCATCCGATACCTCCCACACCCATCTGGCGTTTGGATAATCCGCAAGTACCATTTCGGTAATCCGCTTGAGTATGAGAGAATACGCCAACGTTCTTAAATCGTTCTCGTTTACCTCCGGTGCTTTTACCGAAAGCTGCGGCAACGGATTTATTACCTCAATATTTTTCGATGATAGGAACAACAACCTTATTGCTGCCACAAAAATTCCGAGAATAATAAGCAACAAAATAGGCCACAGTCTGCAAATGAATGTCAGTAATGCCAATACACCTAAAATCCTAAGTGCCTCTGCGGCTACTTGCCGTTTTTTATCCTTGTTATTCATAACTTCAAGAATCCTTTCTGTACAGTTGTGGTGGGATGTATACATGTAATTCCCTTAACACTTTTCCCCCGGCAGTTCGCAACAAAATTGCCGCCGCACGGTCTACACAAACCGTAGGTTTGCCAAACACGGTTCTGCCCGTATTCGGTTTTTTTACGGAAAGCAGACGAGAGAACTCTGCCACATCGAAGCAAACAAAGACTTTACATTGGTTTCTTGCAGGAACCGCGAGCATAATCTTATTGATTTCCTCGTCCGTTAAGCAACCCTTTGTTTTGCTTTTCAATACAGCCTTAAACTTTAACCGTTTTTCCTCCTTGGTTAGAGCCTTAAATTCTTTGTTTGTCATACAACTCCTCCTTCAAAACGCAAAAAGACGCACATAAGTAACTGCTGTTGCTCATGTGCGTCTTAAAATACGCGTGATTCATTTTTATGCCTTAGTTTACGCTGAAGAAAGCGTTGTTGCTACCGAAAGGCTCATAGCCTGTGAAATTGCCGTCAGTTGTATCAGCTTGCGTTTGAGAAGCTTGAACCGTAGTCTGTACGGTGCTGGATGCCTGCTCGGAATTGCTGTTCTCCTTGGTCTTGCCTCCGCTTGAAGCGTATTCGATATCATCAAGGATTATCACCATAGCGCTCTTTTTCTCGTGGGTCTGCGGGTCTTCCCAAACATCCTCATCAAGTCGCCCTATGAAGTTGACGAACGAGCCTTCCTTGAGTTGCATCTTTTTTATGCGTTCGCAGACAGGACCAAAAACTTTAACCGATATGTTGATCCAGCGAGCGTTTCCCTCGGCATTGGCATCATATACCTTCTTGCCGATTCTAAATCTGGCTGTGTCGCCCTTTTCGGAAAACTTGATTGCTGCTGCGCCCTCAAATCCTCTCGAAATTACTGCTTGTGTTCCAAATACCTTTAACATAAGGAACTCCTTTCTGCAGGGTTTACCTGCTTTAAAATTTTATTATTCCACTCGTTTATACGAGTAAAAATCAGAGAAAACAAAAAAGTGCCAACCAGCACTACTGTGCTAATTGACACTTTGAAACTCGGATAACTTGGATTTCAACTGTGAAACCTTGATACTTACAAATGTATTGTAGCACAATATTTCTCAATAGTCAATCCAATAAATGAATTTCAGTTTGAAATCGTTTTCTCTATCTCTGTTTTTGCAAAATCAAGTGCAACAATCGCTCTCATGGTGTCGAACCGAAAACTGCCGTCTTGGTTTTCGTTTTCTTTAACCAAGGATTTTATCTGCTCTAACAGTTCATAGATTTTATCTTTGTTCGTTGCTGTCATGATACTGTTTCCTTTCTGATTTCCAATGCAAAATAACCATTAATTGCGTATCCGCCATCTTTATTGTAAACAGGAGTCTTTTCCGATAAGTATACAATAACAGTATCGCCAACAGCGAGCTTTTTAATCCTATGCCTTACCGCTACTGTTAAGAATTTAGAATCTTCACACTCGCATTCTATGGTAAAGCTTTTCACTCTTTTACGAACGGTTGTCGCCTCTATTTGTACACACTCACCCTTTATTGACAAGTAATTACCGCCCATACTATTAATAAAAAGGGAGATGGCATTTACAATAAAGAACCCCGTGAAAAGCAGGCACGGAAGATATAGGTAAACATCGCCACCGCTACAAACAATGACAACAAATAACAGTACGAAAAATATCGCCACGGCAAACCTAATAATAATTTGCTTTTGTATCGCTTCGGGCAACTGCTTAAATCTTTCCTTCATCATCCCCACCTCTTATAATACCAGCACTCGCTTCTTTTTTAACAACCTCATTAGTGCATTAACAACTTTATCACGGCTTCGTGCTTTTGCCATTTGGCTTTCTAAAACATTATCCTCGATTAAATCCACCGTATAGATTCGCTCTACCAGCTTTTGTCGGTTGTGTTCATGACACAAATCATCACACGGTTGGATATTATTCTCGTACAGATAAATCAACTCTGCAACCGTTAATCGCAACCCGGCCTCTCTCAGCCATTGAATCAAAAATGACTCTGTTGAGGATAACGGTATATGCAAATGCTTGTCGGATGGGCAGAATACACATCGAGTAGCGATTTGATACCGATTATTTGCATTGTCCTCTTGCTCTGCCTCGACTAAGTCACGAGCTTTCAATCCGGAAAGTACACTTAACCCTTTTTTATCTGTAGTCTTGTCAAAAGAAAACCGCCCATTAAGCCACAGTGCTGCTTCATCGCCGGTAAGTTTATACCGTTGTCCGCAGTGCATTACATAAACTAGCTGCTCCGTAGAGCCTGCTTGCACTATCCCTTTAGATAAATATGTCACAAAAATCACCTCATCTTCCATTTATTATCATTACACGAACAAGCACCGGCTTTTACAACCAAAGATTTGTTCAAAGCAAACACATCATTAAAACGCAAAGCGTTATTACGGCGAACACGGAAACGCCCAGAATTGCTATTTTCTTTACAAGCTCCTTGTCTGCTCCTATGTGTACCTTGCCGTCATCAATCGGTAATAAGTCATCATAATACCCATCATACCCATCATCAGTATTGCATTCGACTTCAAATACAGTTTGATTGACTTCGGTTTCAAAAAGGCTTTCTGCCTTATCGCTTTCTTTATTGTTTTGCTTTTGAGCAGGCAACGCCTTTCCGCACTCCGCACAAAAAGAAACGGTGCCGTCAATCACGCCGGCACCGCAATAGGGACAATATTTCATTTCCACACACTCCTTAATTAAAAATACAAGTGAGCTTGACTAGCAAGCCCACTTATTGACGGTATGATTATATCATTTTTCTTTTTACTTGTCATCGGCTTTCTTGTGCCAATTTTTAGGCGTATGGTTGCCGCCAAACCCTTGTACTTTATAATACCAATCTTTGAATCACTTTTGCCTCTTCCAGATAGGTTATTATACGAGTATGTTCTTTCGGCTGAGATTTCCAAGGAGATACTGAACTCCCAAAAGAATACCCTAAAGCATCGCAAACAGCCTTATGTTTTTTAGGATCGTTACGGACAAAATCTGTTACACATATCCATGAACGCACTTTTTTACCTTTTTGTTTTGCTAAAGTGATTGAAAACATTAAAAACTCGTGTTATAATTTGATTAATATAATCATTTAAAAATAGAAAGGAGAATATACTCACCATATAATTTGAGTGTGTGAAAAAATATGAAAATTGTTATTTGTGATGATTCCCAAATTGATGTAAAACATGCAAAAGAATTACTAATGTCGTCTATTTATTTTAGAGAAAGCGATATTTCTACATATACATCTAGTAAAAATCTTATGAGTGATATTGATAAAGGGAAAGTTTTTGATATAGCTTTTCTCGATGTAGATATGCCTTATATGAATGGTCTAGAGTTAGGACTTGAGTTGCGTAAAAGAAATGATAAAATTATAATTATATTTATATCCGCATATCCGGAATATGCTATTAGTGCATTTAATTGCGAGGCTTTCTCTTACTTGACTAAACCTATACACAACAATCAAGAAACAAATGATGTGCTTTTTAGGCTTCACCAAAAATACAAGAAGGTATTTACCAGTCACGCAGTCAGGATAAATACCGAATACCGTAATCTACTAATATCAGATATTGTATATGTAGAATGTTGCAAAAAACATATAATATATCACTTGGAAAATGGTCTTTGCCAGACAACAGAAACATTATCCCAAGTATATGACGTTTTAAAAGATTATGGATTTTACCAGGCTCATCAAGGATATATCGTCAACTTTGATAAAATCGCTATGTTCGTTAAGTATACTATAATATTGAAAAACGGAAAAATTCTTCCGGTCAGCAAGCGAAGAAAAACGGACATGATGTTGTCATAGAGACCATCCCAAAGATTGTGTAAACCTCCGATGTGGTGTATAATAGGAGCACCACATTGGAGGTAATTATTATGAGCAGCAGAAGCAAACGCACCCCGGAAGAGAAGGCACGTAGAGAAAAAATACGAGAACTTCTTC
>JAZNMD010000132.1:0-4674 GCA_045579385.1 Clostridia bacterium | reverse complement strand
AATAAAAAAAGAGTAAAAGAAGGTTCGGTTGAGTTTGTAACGCACGAATCAAAGCTCACTTTGGATAAAAACGGTGTTCCAATTAAGGTTGAAAAATATCCGATTACAATTTCAAACAGCATAATTGAGGAATTTATGCTTGCTGCAAACGTGACTGTGGCAAAGTATCTGACGACTAAGAATTTGCCTTGTGTTTATAGAATTCATGAGGCTCCTGATTTTGAAAGGGTACAGCGCCTTGCCAGCATTTTGCCCGCCTTAGGTGTGGAGTTTAAATTCAAACCTGATATGAAACCAAAGGATTTTCAGTCTGTGCTTGATTCTGTCTCGGGGACGGAGGTAAGCGAGGTTGTAAGCTACCTGATGCTTCGTTCAATGAGTCGGGCAAAATACAGTGAAAAGAATTTGGGACATTTTGGCCTCAGCTTTTCAAACTATTGCCATTTTACCTCGCCTATACGGAGATACCCCGATATAGTTGTCCATCGTGTTTTAAAAGAGAGTATGAAAGGCGAAGTTTCTGAAAATAGACGAGCTGACCTTTTGGAGACAGCAATATCCGCGGCTGTCAGTTCTTCAACCAGTGAAACCAATGCAGCAGAGGCGGAGCTTCGCTGGAAGGATATAAAAAAAGCAGAATATATGACAAATCATATTGGCGAAAAATATAGGGCTGTTATAACCCATGTCACAGCTTCGGGTTTTTTTGCCGAGCTTGAAAATACCGTCGAGGGATTTGTCGCGGCACGCACCATTGAGGATGACCTTTATATGATGACGGAAAATGGACTGTCACTTAAAGGGATGAGAACAAAGCAGTGCTTTACTGTGGGGGACAAGATTGAGATAAAGGTAGTCGCAGCAGAGGTTGAAACTGCAAAGATAGATTTTGAGGTGGTTGGAAAGACCTCGCTAAAACCGCAACGCAGCAGGCGGAAAAAAGGAAGAGCAAACAAAAAAGAGCTTAATCGAGAAGAGAAGCAAAAACTTAAAAGATTTAAAGAAGAATATCGTGAGGAAAGACAAAAAAAGCAGGACAGTCGCCAGCGAATAGATGCAGAGGAATATATATTTGAAAATGCGATTATTTACGGGCTTATGGAGTTGTTGCAAGAAAAACGAAGCTTTAAAAGGGATGAAAAAAACTTTTTAGGGATAACATTAAGAGATTTGGCGGCAATGGTTGCTGCTCCTGTCTGTAAAGGCAGTGACGCAGCAGAAAATAGAGAAAATTTAAAAAATGCCTTGATTTCGGCGAAAAAAAGTGTTAAAAATACAATAGGAATTATATGTGACAGCTTTGGAATTGAAGAGAATACACAGTTTGAAAATTCTGCAGCAGAATATGTAGAAAAGGCTCTTGAAAATCTTGACAAAGCACTTAAAACAGAAGGTTTCAACTTTTCAAGAAGAGAAGAAGAGTATGCTGTTATCCTGAAAAAATTAAGGAGGGGAGACTCGTGAAAACAGTTTTGATAACAGGCGCATCACGGGGAATAGGAAAGGCAGCGGCGTTAAAATTTGTACAAAGCGGCTATGCTGTTGCAGTTGGCTTTAACAAAAACGAAGTGGCGGCAAAGGAACTGTGCCAAAAAATATCACAGCAGGGCGGAACAGCAGAAGCTTTTTGTGTGGATATAGCAGACGGAGAGGCTGTCAAAAAAATGGTGGAAAAGGTAATATCCTGCTTTGGAGGAATAGATGTATTGGTAAATAATGCAGGCATATGCCTTAAACAGGGGCTTTTTACAGATTTTTCACAAGCTGATGCAAACACAATATTTGACACCAATGTTTTTGGTATGATGAATTGTTGCCGCGAGGTAATTCCTCATTTTGTCAGCAAAAAAGAGGGGAGCATTGTGAATGTTTCTTCTGTGTGGGGAGTTTCGGGTGCTTCGTGTGAGGTTATATATTCTGCCAGCAAGGCGGCTGTAATTGGATTTACAAAGGCACTGGCAAGCGAGCTTGGACCTTCAGGGATACGGGTAAACTGTGTTTCGCCTGGTATGATTGACACAGATATGAATGCTCATTTGTCATATGAAGATAAGGCAGACTTTGCGGAAAGAACTTCACTTGGTTCAATCGGCACACCTGAAGATGTCGCCTCTGCAATTTTTTTCCTTGCATCAAAAGACGCAAGCTACATAACGGGGCAGAATCTGATTGTCGATGGTGGAATTTGCTAAAGACTTGACAACAAGAGAACCCCAATCTAATTTAAATACAAAGAAGCACCGTTTCCGTTAACGAAAACGATGCTTTTTTTGCTTGCTTATCTGAAAAATGAAACAAGCGGGTTTTATTTAAGCAAGACCTCGGCAGATTTTTTCGGAGTTCTGAGGTAGCGTTTCAGCATATAAAGACACTCAGGGTTACGGGTAATGGTGTTCATACCGCTTTCGCAGGACAGAGAGGCTTTAAAACCCATATTCTTGATGATGTCAAAGGAGGCGTTGCTGACGCTGCCGAAAGGATACACAAATGTGGAAGGTGTGTAATTTGTATGGCTTTTAAATTCCTCCTGAAGCTTAGATATATCTTCGGTAAGAACCTTGCGGTATGCAGCATCTGATTCTCCACGCTTCTTTTTGGTGCCATTTCTGCCCTTATCCGTGGTGTGCATATTGTAGGAGTGGTTCTGAAATTCCACCAGCCCTGAATCCATCATTTTTTTTACGTTATCCCATGTTACGTGTGAGTAGCTGGGGTTTTCGTCAGGGGTTTCGGTGTAAAGGTCGGTGTAGTAGCCGATTATTGAAAGCACCGCTTTGGCATTGTACTTTTGAAGCAATGGAAAGGCATAAAGAAAATTGTTTGAATACCCATCATCAAAAGTCAGCACAACAGGCTTTGCGGGAAGAGGTTTGCCGTTATAAGTAAAGTCAATCAGGTCTTGCATAAATACAGCAGTATACCCCTCGGACTGAAGATACTTAAGGTCTGCTTCAAATGCTGATTCGGAAATTATGTAATTGCCATGGGTGTTGCTGCTTCTTAAAATGCTGTGATACATTAAAATCGGTACTTCTTTTTTTTCGCTTTTATTAGCTGCAGACAATGCCCCGTCGTTTGAAATTTCGACTGCATTTTCGGTATCAGCATTTGTTAAGGTGGTTGATTGAGGAGTGGAGTAAATCCTTATGATTCCTGCACTTGCTAAAAGTGTTGCAAAAATTGCAAAAATACAAATCAGAGTTTTCATTTTTATAACATACATAGCTTTAGGCTCCTTTCTGTTATTCAGTATTTTCGGCCGAGGCTTCAAAAAAGTCAAACTTGCGGTGGTATTCTCCCGTTAACTCATCTTTTACAGCAGCAGAGGTGTTTTGGCTGAGCAGCTTTACAAGCTGATAACAATCTATCCATATTTCTCCTATCCCGTCTTTTTGAGATTCGTCAAAGATAAGCTGTATCCCCAAGTGAAGATGCGGTGTGTCAATGTTGTTGGTGTTTTCCTTGCTGCTGTAGCCTGTCATTCCAAGATATCCTATAACCTCTCCGGCTTTTACTGTATGCCCGATTGAAAGGTCGGTGGGGTAAGGATGGTTTTTGCGGAGATGGGCGTAATAATAATAGCGTTTTTTGTCGAAACTGCGTATACCGATACGCCAACCGCCATACTGGTTCCAACCGATTGCTTCTACGGTTCCGCTTTCAATTGCGATAATGGGCGTGCCGACACTGCCCATCATATCGTGACCCAGATGCTTCCTTTTGTACCCATAGGAGCGTGATGTTCCAAAGTCGTCGTAATGCGAATATCCATATCCTTTTGCGATAGGCGAAAATGCCTTAAGGCCATACTTTTTTACATATGCAATTTCATCGGTTTCTTTTGAATATTCCTGGACTTCATACTCTCCAAGGTATTCGCTTAGGACAGCCGAATATACTTGATGATAGTAAGGATAGTATTTCATATCACGAGTTATGTCGGCGATTTTTTCGCCATTTTTAAGGCGGTTTACAAGTGCATCGAGGTCAGATGATTTAAATTTTGAAAAGTCTCCACCGTATTTTACAGCAAGAACGGATAAAACTTCTATCCAGTCAAGATGAAGCTTGCTGCCAAAGCTTTCTATATCCAGCTTCATCGCTTTTTGCATCGCGGTATCAGTCAGTTTGAAATCCACCCACTTGATAAACTCTTTTTTGGGTGGATTGGGGTCGGTTGCAATTAGCTTTTCGGCGGGTTTTCCTGCCGTACTTGTGCTGCTTAAAGAATTTGCAAAAAGGGAGATGAAAAGTATTGAGGCAATAAAGATAAGAACAGCCCTTCGCCTCAGTTTAAAAGAAATAAACATAAAAAGCCCCCTTCCATACAGTTTATGGAAAGGGACTTTTAAATATAACCATAATTGTGGAAACGTGAGAATGACATTTTAAGCGGAATACATTCCGCTACTTTCAAGCAAAATGCTTGAAAGCCACATATGATTGCAATAATGGCGGTTTATGAAAACAAAGTTTTCATAACTGTTTGCGATGTTTCGCAAACTAAAACGCTAATGCGTTTTGCCGACCATTATTATAACGGATATTCATAGAAAAGCAATGAATATTCATTGCTTTTCGTTGTATAACGAAAACCACGCGTGAGCCTGCGTGGTTCAAAAGAGGTTTGCCGATGAACAGATAATAAATTAGAATTTAGAAAAAAGCAGTGTG
>JAZNMD010000131.1:0-4774 GCA_045579385.1 Clostridia bacterium | reverse complement strand
CTGCATCACCATCTGCTCGATGGAAAATGTCGACCCCGTCGGTATCCACACCGGTGACTCCATCGTCGTGGCTCCTGCTGTGACGCTGGCCAATCCCGAATATCAGATGCTGCGCAACTCTGCCCTTGCCATCATCGAAGCGCTGGGCGTTGAAGGCGGCTGTAATGTACAGTTTGCTCTTAACCCCACCACTTCTGAGTATTATCTTATTGAAGTTAACCCCAGAGTTTCACGTTCATCCGCACTTGCTTCAAAAGCCAGTGGATATCCGATTGCAAGAGTTACCGCAAAAATAGCCTTGGGTATGACACTTGAAGAAATTGCAATTGCCAATACAAACGCAGCATTTGAACCACGACTTGACTATATAGTAGCCAAATTCCCACGTTTCCCCTTTGACAAGTTTACCTCTGCCAACAACAAACTTGGCACACAAATGAAGGCAACAGGCGAAGTTATGGGTATCGGTTCTACCCTGGAAGAATGTCTTCTTAAATCTGTTCGTTCTCTGGAAATCGGTGTTTCTCATCTTTGGATGGCAAAATTTGAAGCTATGACAGATGAAGAACTTCTTGATTATATAAAAGAATTCCGTGACGATACAATTTTTGCTGTTACCGAACTTTTAAGACGTGGTGTAGAGGTTGACAAAATACACGAAATTACAAAAATCACAGCTTATTTCCTTGAAACTATCAAAAAGATAGTTGATTTTGAAGCTGTTATCAAGGCAAATCCAAACGACGCTGTTACTCTTAAAGATGCTAAAGTTATGGGTTTTAGTGACGCATTTATCGCAAAACTTTGGGGCGAAGCTGAAACAGATGTTTTCGCTATGAGAAGAAACAACAAGATAATGCCCGTCTACAAAATGGTTGACACATGTCACACCGGTGCGTACATTCCATATTTTTACTCAACCTACACAGGTAATGGCGATTCAATAATAACCGACAAGAAAAAGGTTGTTGTTCTTGGTGCAGGACCAATCCGTATAGGTCAGGGCGTAGAATTTGACTACTCCACTGTTCACGCTGTTACAACAATTAAAGAATCAGGTTATGAGGCTATCATTATCAATAACAATCCCGAAACTGTTTCAACAGACTACACAACTGCGGACAAGCTTTATTTTGTGCCTCTTACCACAGAAGACACTATGAATATCATTCTTTTTGAAAATCCTGATGGCACCATTGCATCCCTTGGCGGTCAGACTGCAATTAACCTTGCACAGCCGCTTACAGACCGTGGAGTTAAAATCATCGGTACTGACTGCGAAGCTATAAACCGTGCTGAAAACCGCGATGCTTTTGAAAAGATTCTCAAAAAGCTTAATATTCCCCAGCCTAAAGGCAGGGCTGTTACCAAGATTGAAGATGGTGTAAAGGCTGCTGAAGAAATTGGTTACCCTGTTCTTGTTCGCCCAAGCTTTGTGCTTGGCGGTCGTGCTATGCAGATTGTTGCTAATGAAGCGGCCCTCAGACATTATCTTAAAACAGCAGTTGAGATTGACGAAGATAAACCCGTTCTGGTTGATAAATATATTGTCGGCAAAGAAGTCGAAGTAGACGCAATATGCGATGGCAAAAACGTGTTTATTCCCGGAATTATGGAGCTTGTTGAGCGTACCGGTATCCACAGTGGAGACTCCATAAGCGTATACCCCTCTTTCAGCATTTCAGAGAAAGTAAAAGCTAAAATTATCAAATATGCAAAGCAGCTTGGTTTGGGAATTGGAATTGTCGGTCTTTACAACATTCAATTCATTGTAGACAAGAATGATGATGTTTATATTATAGAGGTTAACCCACGTTCATCAAGAACTGTCCCCTTCCTTTCAAAAGCTACTGGGTACAGTCTGGCAGATATAGCAACTAAAGTTATTCTCGGACAATCACTCAAATCTCAGGGTATTAAAAAATCATATCCTGACGAGAAGGACCGCTGGTATGTAAAGGTTCCCGTGTTCTCATTTAACAAAATCAACGGACTTGATGCATATCTCTCACCCGAAATGAAGTCAACCGGCGAAGCTATCGGATATGATAACAAATTCTACCGTGCACTTTATAAAGCCCTTCAGGCATCAGGTATGAAGCTTAAGAACTACGGTACTGTTCTTGCAACAATCGCCGACAAGGACAAAGAAGAAGCTTTAGAGTTGATTCGCAGATTCTATAACTTAGGCTTTAATATTCAGGCAACCAAGGGAACTGCTGAATTTTTAAAGAAAAATGGCATAAAAACACATGTTTTAGACAAAATCGGAAATGGCAGTGAAGAAATTCCCAATGCAATACGTCAGGGTCATATTCGTTATCTCATTAATACAAGTGACATAAGTTCCTCCGATTCTTCCCATGATGGTCATGAAATCCGTATTCTTGCAACAGAAAACAATGTAAATCTCTTCACTGCACTTGACACCGTTTCAGTTCTTTTAGATGTTCTTGAGGAAAATACAATCGGAATTTCAACAATTGATGCTTAATTCAGCTGTTTTCAGCATAGAAAGGTAACTTAATCGTGAAACAACAAATTTTTAAACTTACTGAAAATAGAAAAATTGCAAAAGATATTATGCTTATGAAGCTTGAAGGGGACACTTCCGCTCTTTCCCGTCCCGGGCAATTTGTAAATCTGAAGCTTGACGGACAGTTTTTGCGACGCCCTATTTCTGTTTGTGATTACTCAGATAATTCTCTTACACTGATTTATAAGATAGTTGGTGTGGGAACAGAAAAAATGAGCAAATACAGCATCGGCACCGAGCTTGATATCCTTGTGGGATTAGGCAACGGATTTGATACTTCAAAAAGCGGAGACACCCCCCTCCTCGTTGGCGGCGGTGTAGGTGTTCCCCCTATGTATAACTTATGTAAAGATCTTGTGAAAGAAGGCAAAAAACCTGTAGTTGTACTCGGCTTTAACAGTGTGGATGATGTGTTTTTCGAAGAGGAATTCAAGGCTCTTGGCGTAAAAGTTTTAATTGCTACAGCTGATGGCAGTTACGGAATAAAAGGTTTTGTAACTGACGTCATTAAGGATATTAAGTATTCCTACTTCTTCACTTGTGGTCCTGAGGCAATGTTCAAAGCAATTGAAAATATCGCAAACACATCCGGTCAATATAGTTTTGAAGAACGTATGGGGTGTGGTTTTGGTGCTTGCATGGGATGTTCCTGCAAAACCAAATACGGAAACAAACGTATCTGCAAAGACGGACCTGTTTTAGAAAGGGAGGAAATCATATGGTAAACACAAAAGTAACCCTTTCGGGCATAGAACTTGATAATCCAGTTATTCCTGCCAGCGGAACATTCGGCTTTGGATATGAATTTGCCGAGATTTACGATATAAACTGTCTTGGTACTTTTTCCTTTAAAGGCACAACTAAAGATGCACGTTTTGGAAACCCCACTCCCCGAATTGCAGAATGTCCTTCGGGTATGATAAACTCTGTAGGTCTCCAGAATCCCGGAGTTGCTGAGGTAAAATCAAGTGAACTTCCAAAGCTTAAAAAAGTTTTTAATAAACCGGTTATGGCAAATGTCAGCGGATTTTCAATAGAAGATTATGTATATGCCTGCAGTGAACTTGACAACGAACCCCAGATTGGCTGGTTTGAAGTAAATGTTTCCTGTCCTAATGTTCACGGTGGCGGGATGAGTTTTGGAACTTCGCCTGAGTCAGCCGCTGAAGTAACAAAAGCAGTTAAAGCTGTAACAACAAAACCGGTTTATATCAAACTTTCGCCAAATGTTACGGATATTGTATCTATCGCCAAAGCTTGCGAAGAAGCCGGGGCTGACGGTATATCACTTATCAATACTCTTTTGGGTATGAGAATTGACCTTAAAACAAAAAAATGCGTTATAGCTAATAAAATGGGTGGTTTTTCAGGCCCTGCCATTTTTCCGGTGGCTTTAAGAATGGTTTATCAGGTTTACGAAGCAGTTAAGATTCCGATTATAGGTATGGGCGGCGTATCCTCTGCCGAAGATGTTATCGAAATGATGCTTGCAGGGGCAACTGCAGTTCAGGTAGGTGCCGCAAACCTGGTTGAGCCATTTGCCTGCAAAAATATAATTGACAATTTGCCTGCTGTTATGGCGAAATATGGCATTAAAGACTTAAACGAAATTATTGGAGGTGCTCATTAATGGGTAAGGATGTAATTGTTGCCTGTGATTTTGCAACAAAGAAACAGGTTATGGATTTTTTGGATTTGTTTAAAGACGAAAAACCTTTTGTTAAAATCGGTATGGAGCTTTTCTATGCAGAAGGCCCTGAAATTGTAAGAGAAATAAAAAAACGCGGTCACAAGATTTTTCTTGACCTGAAACTTCACGATATTCCCAATACAGTAAAAAAATCAATGTCTGTCCTTAGAAATCTTGATGTTGATATGACAAATCTTCATGCATCAGGCACAATACCTATGATGAAGGCCGCACTTGAAGGCTTGACAAGAGAAGATGGCACTCGTCCTATCCTGATTGCTGTTACTCAGCTTACTTCAACCAGTGAAGAAGTTATGAAAACTGATCTTCTGATTGACGAACCCATCGATAAGGTGGTTATGCACTATGCAGAAAATGCTAAAAAAGCAGGTCTTGACGGGGTTGTTTGCTCTCCGTTGGAAGCTGAAAAAGTTCATTCTGTATGCGGAAGAGAATTTATCACAGTTACCCCAGGCGTACGTTTTGCCGATGGTGATGTAGGCGACCAGGTTCGAGTTATGACACCTGCTCAGGCAAAAGAGATTGGT
>JAZNMD010000130.1:0-3057 GCA_045579385.1 Clostridia bacterium | reverse complement strand
TTCCCTGATTTTGATAACACTGCAGCAGATACCTCTCCGCAAGTAACATACTCGGATATCCTACGTTCATTTAATACGGCTTTTGCCGCATCATACATTTTTTTCCAAATTTTTTCCATAGGTAATCTCCTTGTCAAATTGATGCGTCATTATACTATTCCCACTCTTTAGCAACACAATATCTTTCTTGTATTGCCGCAATCGTTGCCAAACAACATACCACCAAAACGGTGTAAGTTGGCTCAATAAAGGTGAGGGTCAACGGCAATAAAAATAATGCAAATCCCGTGATTTTATTTAATACGGTATGTACGGACAAGAATCTTTTCATGTGAACGAATCCCCAAGCGAAATTGACAGTTTTGATAACTGCTATAACAGCAATCCATATCCATATCCAAACAGGAATGTGAATCATCGGCAACAACTTAATCAAGCATACTACTACAAGAACAAAGTCCGCAACGGTATCTAACTTCGATCCAAATTCGCTGGCGGCATTCGTTTTTCTTGCGATTGTTCCGTCGATCATATCGGTAAGCCCGCAAAAAAGATAGAGAATGTAAAACCACGCCGATGTAAGAGGAGTGAACAGAAGTGGCAAACTAAATGCAATTCTACTTCCTGTAATGATGTTTGCAATATATTTCTTCATAAAGTCAATTTGTCATTTTGTAATACACCAAACAGCTAATGGCACATAGCAACTCACTAATACAAGTCTTTGCCAAAGACCGCCGTATCTCAAAACAGTATTTGCAAACTTTTCTTTCTCTCCCATGATAAAAAAGCAGAAGAATACAAATGCTGCTATAAAGCATCCAAGAGAGATTGCTCCTAAAACTACATCTGTTGCTTGGAATCGCATAATCGTCAAAAGCAGCGGAACGACAAGCAGGGTCATAAATCCGATTGCAGAAGTTCCACCGTGAATTTTAGTAATAACATCTTCGTCCTGCCTGCTTTCGTTTAACGGACATAACCCAGATATGATTTCACATCCAATGCCATATATTGCAAGCAATACCCATATTGCCATCATCAAACCGCTACTGTTTTCTTTATACAACTCATAAGGAGCAATGCAAAAAACAACTCCGGATATGATACACCATACATTGTATATCCATTTCACAGGACTTTGCCGTGAGCCCAGTACCGAGAGTGCCATTTCTTTATGCTTATAGTTTGGATAAAAATGCGCAAGGATTAACGGTAGCAGATGATCTACCACAAGAACAATACTCCATAATGCTTTCATATATCTACGTCCTACTCTGTTTGTTTTTGTGTAACTATGAGGAAACGATGGGTTTTGCCTTCTATATAGCCCTCGTTCTCCAAGATATGCTGTGCTTTCATAAGGTTTTGGATGTGCGTGTCTACCGAGAAACCGGTAAACTCCCAAGGCAGAACACGGGCAAACCAGGTAAGCGCACCTACATCGTAGAATCGGATTGGTGTAAAGCATTCCTCCTGACGCAGGATAGAAAATCCTTCATTTTGGAAAGCAGCTGCAACCTTGTCCGCATATTGTTCAGGGAATGGCAACGGCAGTTCTCCACAAAGGATATCCACCAATTCACGATCATTTTCTGCACCTACCTGCTGAGAAATGAATACGCCACCGGCTTTCAGCACCCGGTAGATCTCACGTGGATTAAAATCTCCGTGCCGGTTGATAACAACATCAAAACGGGCATCTTCGAACGGCAATTTATCCTTGCCGTCAGCCTGCCGGAAGTTGATCCCTAACGGGAGCAGTGTTTCTTTACAAAGCTGTACATTAGGCAGATAATTCTCCGTAGCCGCCGTGTTTTCGTATGGATGCCCCAGCGAGAGTAAAAATTCACCGCCGCCGGTGTCAATGTCCAATAACTTCATATCAGAAGTTAAATATTCGCCAATCAGCTGACGGTAATTCCACGGAAAGTTTGTATCTTCCATATACCGACCGTCAATATGTGAAAAATCCCAACCGTGAATGTGGGCGATTTCTTCTTCCGCTTTCCAAGCTTGAATCAATTCATTCTCTTTCATAATAAACACCAATTACATCTTACTTACAGAATAATACATCGTAACAAGTCCTGCGCTGAGCAGTGCACCACCTACAATATCCGTGAACCAGTGAACGCCGGAAACGAGTCTGCCAATTACCATAAAAGCAATAAACGCGATGATTGCAACAGCAATGATATTGCGGAGCACTTTGTTCTTTATGCGACTATTAAATTGCATGACAGCCGTTGGCATAACGCACATCACAAGCAAGGTTGTTGAAGATGGGTAAGATGCTTCCAAATATCCGTTTATAAGTTCCGGCCTGTAATTGATTACGACGCTCTCGAAAAACAAATAGGCGGCAATCGTGACAATATAAAACCCACCCAAAACAAAAATGTCGTAATCCACCTTGCGTATGCTTTTCCGCTTGATCCACTGTACAAGTCCAAGTATGCCAAATCCCATACACACGAAGATCGGTACAAGTCCGAGCCAATCCGTTAAGTTGTAAAGTCCCCAATGCACGCCCGTTAGATTATGGACAAAGCCGTTGATGCCGGCAAATCCCACAAATGAACTTTTCGGGCCAATCGCACGCACATCCACAAAGCAAATTGCCACCGTCCACAGCACAAACGCTGTAAGCAAACACATTGAAGCCATAAAGCTTTTTCTAGTTCTTTTCATTTCTCTACCATCCTTTTGGTTTGTGTTTTGGCTTTCGCCTGAATACAAGTTTAGGGAAAAGCAATGAAAAATGAAAGAATGTAGCCGACACATCAATGATACGCTTCGTATCATTGCCGTTTTATCAGCATTAAAGCCTTGATAACCAAGAACGCAAATACAAATACCGCAGCATAAGGTTGCTGACTTATAATGAACAGGCATACGCCGACGGCACTTAATGTTAGCGACAAAACGCTCTTGCTCTGAGTCCAAAGTCTTTGACGGCAGTTTTGCAAAGCAAGCGTCATAATGCCCAGCACTACCATAATACTTACGAAAGCAATATACGTCGTCTTTAAGTATGACTGAATATTACTCAAA